>CAJPFL010000299.1 GCA_905339315.1 Rhodocyclaceae bacterium | reverse complement strand
CGCGTGCTGAAGGAGGGCGTCGGCGAGGACCCCGCCAACCGCGAGAGGATCGCCGGCCTGCTGCGCTTCGCCTCGACGCATGCCGATACGCAGGAGGAGAGCGTCTCGCTGGCCGATTACATCGGCCGCATGAAGGAAGGGCAGGACAGGATCTACACCGTCTCGGCGGACAGCTTCACGGCGGCGAAGAACAGCCCGCACCTGGAAATCTTCCGCAAGAAGGGCATCGAGGTGCTGCTGCTCTCCGAGCGCGTGGACGAATGGGTGCTGGGGAACCTCGCCGAGTTCGACGGCAAGCCGCTCGCCTCGGTGGCGAAGGGCGGCCTCGACCTGGGCAAGCTGGAGGACGAGGCGGAGAAGCAGGCGCAGGAGGCGCAGGCCGGCGAGTTCAAGGAACTGGTCGGAAAGATGCAAGCCTCCCTCGGCGAGCGCGTGAAGGAAGTGCGCGTGACGCACCGCCTCACCGACAGTCCGGCCTGCCTGGTGGCCGACGAGCACGACCTGGGCGGCAACCTGGCGCGCCTGCTCAAGGCGGCGGGACAGAAGGTGCCCGATTCAAAGCCGATCCTGGAAATCAACCCGGGGCACCTGGTGGTGCAGCGGCTGAAGCATGAGGAGACACGCTTCGACGACTGGAGCGCCGTGCTGTTCGACCAGGCGCTGCTGGCCGAGGGCGGCCAGCTGGAGGATCCGGCGGCCTTCGTCAGGCGGGTGAACGCCCTGATGCTGGAGATGGGCAGCAAATAGGCCGGCATTGAGCGGGGACGGCGGCTCGGCTATAGTGCTGCCAACGCCACGCCATTGTCCGCCATGAACAAAGCCAGCGAAGAGCCTGTTGCACGCGAACATCGCCTCACCCTGCCCGAAGTGGTGGACGGCCTGGTCGATGACGGCTTCATTCCGAAGGGCGTCGGCGAGGCCTTCAAGAAGGAGCGGCGCTACTTCAGGGGCGACATCCATCCGCTCGTCGTGATTGCCGACCAGAAATGGAAGGCGCTGGCCGAACCGCACAAGCCGCTGAGCCTCGAATTCCTGGCCGAGTGGCTGGCGCGCCGCACCGGGCTCGACTATCTGCACATCGACCCGCTGAAGATCAAATTCCAGTCCGTCACGGACGTGGTCTCGAATGCCTATGCGACGCGCTTCCGCATCCTGCCGGTGGAGGTGAACACGCGCGAGGTGGTGATCGCCACCGCCGAGCCCTATCTGCGCGAGTGGGAGGCGGAGCTGAAGCCGATCCTGCGCAAGGAGATCCGCCGCGTCGTCGCCAACCCGCAGGACATCGACCGCTATCTGGTCGAGTTCTACAACCTGGCGCGCTCGGTGAAGAAGGCCGAGCAGCAGGGCGAGGTGCGTGCAGGGGCGTCGAATTTCGAGCAGCTGGTCGAGCTGGGCAAGACCAACCGCCAGTTCGACGCCAACGACCAGCACATCGTCAGCATCGTCGACTGGCTCTGGCAGTATGCCTTCGAGCAGCGCGCCAGCGACATCCACATCGAGCCGCGGCGCGAACTCGGCATCGTGCGCTTCCGCATCGACGGAGTGCTGCACCAGGTCTACCAGATCCCGATGTCGGTCCTGAATGCCATGACCAGCCGCATCAAGATCCTCGGACGCATGGACGTGGTGGAGAAGCGCCGGCCGCAGGACGGGCGCATCAAGACGCGCACCGCGGACGGCCAGGAGATCGAGCTGCGCCTGTCGACGCTGCCCACCGCCTTCGGCGAGAAGCTGGTGATGCGCGTCTTCGATCCCGAAGTGCTGGTGCGCGATTTCGCGGACCTGGGCTTCACCGACGACGACAAGGCGCGCTGGGCGCAGATGACCGGCCAGCCGAACGGCATCATCCTGGTCACGGGCCCGACCGGCTCGGGCAAGACCACCACGCTGTATTCGACGCTGAAGCAGCTCGCCACGCCGGAAGTCAACGTGTGCACCATCGAGGACCCGATCGAGATGATCGAGGCCTCGTTCAACCAGGTGCAGGTGCAGCAGAACATCGACATGACATTCGCCGCCGGCGTGCGGGCGCTGATGCGGCAGGATCCCGACATCGTCATGGTCGGCGAGATCCGCGACATGGAGACGGCCGACATGGCGGTGCAGGCGGCGCTGACCGGCCACCTGGTGCTGTCCACCCTGCACACCAATGACGCACCAAGCGCGGTGACGCGCCTGCTCGACCTGGGCACGCCGGCCTATCTGCTGAACGCCACCCTGCTCGGCGTGATGGCGCAGCGGCTGGTGCGCACGCTCTGCCCGCACTGCAAGCAGGCGTCGCCGATAACGCACGAGGAAGAGGAAATCTGGCAGGCGATGGTCTCGCCCTGGAAGGCCGCCAAGCCGCAGAAGGTCTACCATCCGGTCGGCTGCCTCGATTGCCGCATGACGGGCTACGTGGGGCGCGTCGGCCTCTACGAGATCATGCTGATGTCGCCCGAACTGCGCAAGCTGGTCACCCCGGCCACCGAGCTGGCCAGGGTGCGGGAGCTGGCCTACCGCGAAGGCATGAAGCCCCTGCGCATTTCCGGCGCGATGAAGGTCGCCGCCGGCCTGACCACCCTCGAGGAAGTGCTGCAGGTCGCGCCGCCGGCGCAGAACGAGTAAGGCAGTAACGACCTGCCGGCCGGGCTGGGCTAGTAGCGACTGCCCCCCTGGCCATCATAGAACGGCGGCCAGCGGCCGACCGAGTTCTCCAGAAGGATCAGTTCGGCGTCGGTGTGGTTGATCACCGCGGCTGGCGCCATCATCTTGCTGCCGGCGGCGCCGATATAGATCGGATGCTCGTGGTGCCTGGTCTGAATCGTTTCCTTCTGCTTCGGATCGCCCTTCGGCACGACTTCGGCTTCGCCGTAGCACAGGCAGAAATAGGTGCGCGCCTCTTCGGCTTCGATGTAGCAGCCGGTGCCGCGGATGCCGATGGTGGCGGTCGTCGTCGAGATCTGCAGGTTGCGCGCCTTCTCGCGGCCCTTGCCGAAGACGCTGAGGAGGCTGCCGGTGACGATGCGCATCAGCTGGACGCCGCCGCTTTCCTCGAAGGTGACCTTGGTCTTCTCGCGCTGCAGGAAGGCATCGGGACCGATGATGTACACGGCCTCGCCGCCCTCGCCGGTCATCACCGTCTGCCCCGGCTTGACGTTGAGGCCGATCGAGGCGCGGGTGTTGTCGACGCCCACCGGCCCCTTGAGGCGGCGGAAGCCGGGCGTGGCCGGCAGCGATCCCGCCGAGAGGGCATCGCGGACCAGGCCGAGGATGCCGCCGGCGCCCAGCGCGCCCGCGGCGGCCAGCTTGAGCAACAGTTCGCGGCGGGCCAGACGTTCGATTTCCTGTTCGTTCATTCTGTTCTCCTGTGAAGGCCGCTATTGTCCATTATTTGCTGAGCAGGCGCATGGCCCGTTCCAGGCCCTCCAGCGTCAGCGGGAACATCCTGCCGCCCATCAGGCTGTGCAGGACGGTGATGGAGTGGCGGTAGGGCCAGAGGTGCTCCGGCTCCGGGTTGAGCCAGACGGCGTGGGGATAGGTGTCGAGCAGGCGCCGCATCCAGGTGGCGCCGGATTCCTCGTTCATGTACTCCACCGAGCCGCCCGGCTGCAGGATCTCGTAGGGGCTCATGGTGGCGTCGCCGACGAGGATCAGCTTGTAGTCGGGGCCGTACTTGTGCATCACGTCCCACAGCGAAAAGCGCTCCGAATGGCGGCGGCGGTTGTCGCGCCAGACGTGGTCGTAGACGCAGTTGTGGAAATAGAAGTATTCGAGGTGCTTGAACTCGGTCTTGGCGGCCGAGAACATCTCCTCGCAGACGCGGATGTGGTCGTCCATCGAGCCGCCGATGTCGAGGAACAGCAGCACCTTGACCTTGTTGTGGCGTTCCGGGCGCATCAGGATGTCGAGCCAGCCGGCATTGCGCGCCGTCGACGCAATGGTGCCGTCGAGGTCGAGTTCCTCCTCGGCGCCCTCGCGGGCGAAGCGGCGCAGGCGGCGCAGCGCCACCTTGATGTTGCGCGTGCCCAGTTCCAGCTTGTCGTCGAGGTTGCGGTATTCGCGGTTCTCCCAGACCTTGACGGCGGTGCGGTTGCCGGCGGACTCGGCGCCGATGCGGATGCCCTCGGGATGGTAGCCGTGGGCGCCGAACGGGCTGCTGCCGCCGGTGCCGATCCACTTGCTGCCGCCGGCATGGCGCTTCTTCTGCTCCTGCAGGCGCTTCTTGAATTCCTCCATCAGCTTGTCCCAGCCGAGCGCCTGCAATTTGGCCTTCTCCTCCGGCGTCAGGTGCTTCTTCGCCATCAGGCGCAGCCAGTCCTCGGGGATCTCCGCCTCGAGGCCGGGGATGCGCTCGACGCCCCTGAAATACTCGCCGAAGGCCTTGTCGAACTTGTCGTAGTTCGACTCGTCCTTCACCAGGCAGGCGCGGGAGAGGTAGTAGAACTCGTCGATGCTGTGGCCGGCGACGTGCTTCTGCAGCGCCTCGAGCAGGGTGAGGAACTCCTTGGTCGACACCGGCAGCTTGCCGGCCTTCAGGTGATGGAAGAAATCGATCAGCATGGCGGCCTACTTGAGGACGGGATGTTCGGCATGGAAAACCTCGCAGCGGTTGCGGCCGCGGCGCTTGGCCTCGTACAGCGCCTCGTCGCAGCAGCGCACCAGTTCGTCATGGGTGCGCGCATGCTCGGGATAGGCGGCCAGGCCGCAGGAGATCGTCGTCTCCAGGTGGAAGTCGCCGAACGGCACGCGCGTCGCCTTCAGGGTCTTGCGCCAGGCCTCGGCGCGCTCCAGCGCCACTTCCAGCGGCATGCGCGGCAGCAGGACGAGAAATTCCTCGCCGCCATAGCGGCACGGGACGTCTTCCGTGCGGATGTTTCCCCAGAGCAGCGCCGCCAGTTCGCGCAGCACCTTGTCGCCGGCCTGGTGTCCGTAGGTGTCGTTCAGCCGCTTGAAGTGGTCGATGTCGATCATCACCAGGGACAGCGGGTAGCCTTCGCGCTTGGCGCGCGCCAGTTCGCGCTCGAGCGTCTCGTCGAGGTAGCGCCGGTTGAAGAGGTTGGTGAGGCCGTCGCGCACCGCCAGGTCGCGCAATTCCTCCTGCAGGCGGTTGATCTCGTTCAACTGGTCCTGCAGCATGGCGTTGGACTCCCTGAGATCGGTTTCCATGCGTTTTCTCACGGATATGTCGTGCTTGACGGCAACGAAGCGGATCGTTTCCCCGTGCTCGTTGCAGACCGGCGCAATCGCCATCAGTTCGGTGTACAGGCTGCCGTCCTTGCGGCGGTTGACGATCTCGCCGCGCCAGGCCCGGCCGGCGCGGATGGTGCGCCAGAGTTCCTCGTAGAAGGCGCTGTCGTGCTGGCCGCTGTTGAAAATGCGCGTGTGCTGGCCGATCAGGCTTTCGGGGGCGTAGCCGGTGATCTGGGTCAGGGCGGGGTTGACGTACTCGATGACCCCGTTCAGGTCGGTGATGGCGATGCCTTCGGCAGCCGCCTCGATGGCGGCGCTGCGGGCCTGCAACGCCGTTTCCAGCCGCTTGCGCTCGCGCAGGTCGGAAATCGCGACGAACAGCGCCGGCTGTTCGTCGAGGCTGCCCAGGGTGGCGGATCGTTGCGTCAGCAGCGGCGTGCCGTCCTCGCGGACGAACTCCACCAGCTGGTTGCGGACGGTGCCGTTGGCGCGCAGTTCGTCCAGAAAGCGCTGGCGTGCGGCGGGGTCGGAATAGAAGCGGGTGACGTTGCTGCCGATCAGTTCGGCCAGCGGCAGGCCGCCGAGATCGGCTGCCGTCGGATTGGCATAGATGATCCTGCCGTCCTCCGGGCGGGTGATCAGCAGGGCAATCGGCGCGGTATCGGCGATGGCGCGGAATTTCCTGTCGCTTTCGCGCAGTTCCGCTTCGGTTTGCTTGCGCCCGGCGATTTCCCGCCTGAGCTTGCGCGTCAGCCCGACGAACCCGGCGACGATGGCGGCGAGAACCAGGGCCAGCCCCGAGCTCGCGGCGGCGGCCGCCGTCATGCGGCGATCGGACGCCGGCGTCGCGTCGTAGATGAAGGGATCGAGGCGGAAGTCGCGCGGCATCATCTCCAGGTCGGCATAGGTGTCGGCAATGTGCCGCCAGCGTCCGGGATTCATGTGGCCGATCTCGATCAGGTCGGGCCGCAGCAGGCTGTGCATCTCGCGGGCTTCGTAGAGCAGGTGCTCGCGGCTCTTGCGCTTGCCGTAGCGGGCAAGGATCAGGTCGGCCATTTCCTCGGGATGCTGCATGGCGTAGGCCCAGCCCTTGAGGCTGGCATCGCGGAAGGCCCTGACGAGTTCCGGCCGCTGCCGAAGCTGGTCGTCGGTGGTGAACAGGTTGTCGCCGTAGAAGTCGATGCCGGCGGCGCGCGGCGAAAATTCCAGGAAGGCAAACTTCTTCTGCTCGAAGAAATAGGGTTCGTCGGTGCTGTAGGCGGTCAGCACGTCGATGCGGCCGTCGATCAGGTCCTGATGGTCGAAGCTGTGCGGCTGGATACTGAGCTGCTTCTCGCTGAGGCCTTCCTTGCGCAGGTAGGCGAAGACTTCATCGGCATGCGGCTCGACCATGAGGCGCTTGCCGGCGAGGTCATGCACGCTGCGGATGCCGCCGTCGCGCCGCGCGGCGAGGATGAAGGGCGAGTGCTGGAAGATGACGGCCAGGGCCACTACCGGCTTGCCCTGGGCGCGCGCCAGGAGCAGCGCCGAATTCGAGACGCCGAACTGGGCGCGGCCGTCGAGCACTTCCCGGACCGGATCGGTTTCAGGGCCGGCCTCGATGACGCTGACCTCGAGCCCGGCATCGCGGTAGTAGCCCTTCTCCTGCGCGGCGTAATAGCCGGCGAACTGGAACTGGTGCTTCCATTTCAGCTGCAGGGCGACCTGCTCCAGCGCGCTGGCGGGCAGCGGCAGCAGGGCGGCCAGGAGCAGGAGCAGGCGCATCGTTGGCCGCGTGTCAGCGGTTCTGCCTTGCCATGAATACCAGGCGCTCGAAGAGATGCACGTCCTGCTCGTTCTTCAGCAGCGCACCGTGGAGCGGCGGGATGGCCGTCTTCTGGTCCTTGGCGCGCAGCGCCTCGGGCGGGATGTCCTCGGCCATCAGCAGCTTCAGCCAGTCGAGCAGCTCCGAGGTCGAGGGCTTCTTCTTCAGGCCGGGGATCTCGCGCAGCTCGAAGAACACCTCCAGCGCCTCGCGGATCAGCGCCTTCTTGATGTTAGGGAAATGAACGTCGATGATGCTCTGCATCGTCTCCTTGTCGGGAAACTTGATGTAGTGGAAGAAGCAGCGGCGCAGGAAGGCGTCGGGCAGCTCCTTCTCGTTGTTGCTGGTGATGAAGACGATCGGGCGATGCTTCGCCTTGACGAGTTCGCGGGTCTCATAAACATGGAACTCCATGCGGTCGAGCTCGCGCAGCAGGTCGTTGGGGAATTCGATGTCGGCCTTGTCGACCTCGTCGATGAGGAGCACCGTCGGCGTCTCGGCGCTGAAGGCCTGCCACAGCACCCCCTTCACGATGTAGTTGGCGATGTCGTGGACGCGGCTGCCGTGCTCGCCGCCGAGCTGCGAGTCGCGCAGGCGCGAGACGGCGTCGTATTCGTAGAGGCCCTGCTGCGCCTTGGTGGTGGACTTGATGTGCCACTGCAGCAGCGGCAGGCCGAGGGCCGCGGCGACGGTCTCGGCGAGCATGGTCTTGCCGGTGCCCGGTTCGCCCTTGACGAGCAGCGGACGCTGCAGGGTGATGGCGGCGTTGACCGCCAGCATCAGGTCCGGCGTGGCGACGTAATCGGTGGAGCCTTCGAAGCGCATGGGATTCATCCGTTGGTTGGGTTCGGCAATTATAGAAGCCTGAAGGGCGCCTGAGCGTGCCGGGGCGCGGAAACCGCCTATCCGAGCCGGCGCCTGAGGCAGTCCAGGTAGGCTTCGCCGTCCGGCGGGGACTGACTTTTCTGTGCGCGCCAGAGGGTTTCCCCCAGGCACTCGAGCACCTCGTGGAGGGCGTCATGGCGGTCGCCGCGGCGGGCGAGCAGCGCCTCGAAGGCGGTGCGCAGGCCGGGCGGCTGGTCGATGGCGAGCTGCTCCTCGATGGCCAGGTGCAGGGACAGGTGCAGGAAGGGGTTGGCTTCGCCGGATGCCGGCGTCCACTCGCGGGCGAGGGCGTCCTCGGCGCTGTCGAGCAGGTCGTGGTATTCGGGGTGCTGCGCGACCAGGCGGATGGCCGCATCCTCCAGCGGCGAGACGACCTCCCGCGCCCGGTGCTTGCGCCAGGCATCGATGAAGAAGCGGCGCGCCTGCTCGCGGCTGGGGTCAAACACGGGGGCCTGCCTTTGCTTCCGTGGTACGGCTGCCTGAAGAAGGGGCTGCGGCCTCTGCGCCAAACAGCGCCAGCACCGCGGCGTTGTGGATCTGCTGATTGCCGTTGAACATCGGGGCGATCTGGCCGCCGCCGTAGGCACCGATCAGGGGCATGCCCGGGAAGCGCGCCTTGACCGCTTCGAGGTCGCGGTCTTCGCCGCCGAAGAAGTAGGGTCCGCGCCCGAGGCAGGAGAAGAGCAGGCCGAAGTCCGGCGCCGCGCCGAGCCGGTCCGCCAGTTCGCCGACAAGGCGGCGCATGTCGTCTTCGGCCGCCAGGTCCTGCCGCATCGCCCAGAAGACCCGGTCGCCGTCATCGGGCGGCAGGGTCAGGGTGACCGAGCGCTCCTCGTGGTTGGCGGCGATGACCGGCACCAGGACGTAGCGCCCTTCTTCGATGGCGCGCTCGGGGTTGCCTGAAACGATGCCGGCGGCCAGCAGGTGGAAGGGCAGCTTCTCCATCTCGCGCATTTCCGGCGGCAATTCGTGCAGCAGTGCGTTCAGCGCCGGATGGCTGCCCACTTTCAGCACATCGCGGCCGTTGCAGGTCGCGGCGCGCGCTTCGCCGAGGATGCGCATGCCGCGCGAGACGCCGATGGCCGCGCGCGCGCCGGCGACTGCCGTTTCGCAGCGCCCGTCGGCGGCCAGCTTGCCGTGGCACCAGATGCGTCCTGCAGTGTGCGCGCTGTTGTCGGTCGACAGCAGGCCGTAGCGCTGCCCGCCGCCGCCCAGCCAGCTTCGGGGGGCGGCGTTCGGCACCGCCAGGCTGAGCAGCGGGAGGTTTGCTTCGGGGTGCGCCGCCAGTCCGCAATCGCCGCCGAAGACCATGGCGCAGGCGGCCGGGCGGTCGAGCACCCAGTCTTCCTCGGTGAAAACGCCCGGTGCGGTGCAGCCGGTCACCTGCAGGCAGTGCGCGGCGCGCGAGGCGGCCAGCACGGCGGCATGGGCCTGATGCACGAAATCCGTGCTGAGGAAGAGCAGCACGCTGCGGGCGATGCCGATGCCGGCGCGCTCGAGCGCCGCCCGCACGACGTCGGCCACCAGTTCGGGGTCGGCCTTGTCGGCCGAGGCCAGGGCAGTGCCGATCGTGTTCATCCGGCTGTCTTCTCCGGCCATTCGCACAGATCGTTGATGAGGCAGTGCGGGCATTCCGGCTTCAGGGCCTTGCAGACGTAGCGGCCGTGCAGGATCAGCCAGTGGTGGGCGTTGTGGAGGTATTCGGCCGGGATGGCCTTGAGCAGTTTCTCCTCCACCTCGCGCACGTCCTTGCCGGGGGCGAGGCGTGAGCGGTTGGCCAGGCGGAAGACATGGGTGTCTACGGCAATCGTCGGCTCGCCGAAAATGGTGTTGAGCACGACATTGGCGGTCTTGCGGCCGACGCCGGGCAGGGCCTCCAGCGCCGCGCGGTCGCTGGGCACCTTGCCGCCGTGCTGATCGAGCAGGATCCGCGTCATGGCAGCGACGTTCTTCGCCTTCGACTTGTAGAGGCCGATGCGGCTGATGTAGGGCGTCAATCCGGCCTCGCCGAGCTGCGCCATCTTCTGCGGCGTGCCGGCCGCCTTGAACAGCTCGCGCGTGGCGAGATTCACGCTCTTGTCTGTGGCCTGCGCGGAGAGGATCACGGCCACCAGCAGCTGGTAGGGCGTGCGGTACTCCAGCTCGGTGGTCGGGTTCGGGTTGGCCTGGGCAAAGCGCGCGAAGAGGGCGCGGACCTTCTTCGGCGTCATCGCGGTGTTCAGGCAGCAGCGCGTGCGGCTGCCGCCGGACGGGAGCGTTCGGCGGCACGGGCATCCAGCCAGTTGCGCCCGGCAATCATGAAGCCGAGCACCAGGAAGGCGCCGGGCGGCAGGATGGCGACGAGGAAGCCCGGATAGCTCTCCGGCAGCACCTGCAGGGCGCGCGTGCCGGGGATCACCATCTCGATGCCCGAGAACAGCAGGCCGGTGCCGATCACCTCGCGCAGGCCGCCGAGCACGGCGATGGCCACCACCATGCCGACGCCCATCATGGCGCCGTCCCAGGCGGCGATGAGCGGCGTGTTCTTGGCGGCGAAGGCCTCGACGCGCGCCAGCACGATGCAGTTCACCACGATCAGCGGGATGAAGATGCCGAGCACCAGGTAG
>CAJPFL010000298.1 GCA_905339315.1 Rhodocyclaceae bacterium | reverse complement strand
CGCGGGCGTCGATGCCGAACTGGGCGTGGAAGGCGACGACATTGTCGAGGAGCACCGTCGAGGTTCCGCTCAGCCCCTCGGTGAAGATCAGCTGGTTGTTCTGCACCGTATAGGCGTTGCTGACCGGATTCGGGCCGAGATTGAAGACCTTGGCCTTGTTCGGCTCGAACTTGGCGCCGCCCTGCACGGAACCGCCGATGGTGATGCCGAGGCCGCCCGCCTTGTTGAAGCGCGAGGGCACGACGGACCCCGTAATGTTGGTATACATCTCGTAATGGTGCTCGAGCGCGTTGATGTTCTCGCTGTCGCTCGGCAGCTTGGTGACCTGGTACATCGAGCAGTCGCGTGGCGGGTTGCGCTTGGGCGAGTCGGCGACGATGATGACATCGCCGGGGTTGAAGCCGTAGCGGCTGGTCAGTTTCAGGTTGGTGGCCTCGTCGCCGGGGAAGTCCTGGATCAGCATGGTGGCCGTCGCCATCATGGGCGAGCTGCTGTAATTCACCGTGATCGTGTCGGGGGCGCCGGCGGCGCCCTGGTCGATCAGCACGGGATAGATGGAGAAACTGAAGTCGCGCGCCGTCGCCGGCGTATCGGGCCGGGCCTCGTGCGCCTGGATGCGGCAGGCCGTGAGATCGTTGTCGATGATGCCGAAGCCGGCGCCCATGATCTCGCGCCGGAGGGTGTACAGCGCCACCGCGCCCTCGTCCATGGACTCGGCGTCGCCGACCGTCGCGCGCTTCTGCGCCTGGAAGGAAATCGTGAATTGCGTGATCACCAGGATGGTGATCAGGCCGATCACGAGCGCGATCATCAGCTCGATCAGCGAGAGGCCGCGTTGCCTGTGGGAAAGCCGGGCGGTCATGGTCAGTTTTCCGGGTTCTGGTTGATGTTGGCGACCACCACGTGGTTGTGCACCGCGCCGTCCGGGGGGGCCCAGTTGATGGTCACGGTGACCAGGTTGTCGCCGGAGATGGTGATCGTCGGCTTGTGGGTGGCGGCGCCCGGCAGGGCGGCGCTGCCCGTGGTCAGGTCGTCGTACCAGGCGACCAGCGGCCCGGGCGGCGTGCCGGTGCCGGCATAGGCGTAGCTGGCGAGATTGACGGGGTTGATCCACATTTCCGCAATCAGGCGTTCGGCAAAGGCGCTGGCTTCGATGCGGTAGCGCGCATCGCTCATCATGGCGATGGAATTCGCCTGCAGGCCGATGATGCCGAGAATGCCGAAGGAGATGATCAGGATGGCGATCAGGACTTCCAGCAGCGCCACGCCAGCCTGTGCCTGTTTGGTTCCGGGTTTCTTCATGATGTCGTCTTCCCTAGCAGCGGCGAGGGTCGCCGGCAGGCAGCCGCCAGTTGGCGGCGCTGGCGGGCGGATTCAGGTCCGAGGCATCGCCGACCCAGGGCGCGCACAGGCGCATGCCGCCGCTGGCGGTGACGCGGATTTCCAGCGGACGCTCCTGCGCCGCATTCAGCACGCTCGAGCCGACATTCACCTGGGCGATCGGATTGGCGGAACAGGAGGCGGTGGTCCAGCCGGTCGGCGTGAAGGTCACGGTGGTCGCGTCGGGGCCGGTCGTGCCGGTCGTGCTGACCGTGGCCCTCTCCGATCCCTCCGAGCCGGAGCGGGTCTGGATGGTGGCGACGTTGCCGCAGCCGATGGGCGGGTTGATTTGATTCACGGTCCAGCCGCTGCCCGGGCCGAGCACGAATTGCGTATGCGCATTCCGGCGCACGGCTTCCGAGCGGGCGAGCTGCAGGCCGTCGTAAATGGATTCGGCCGCCGTCCTGAGTTGGGTGTTCTGGATCATTTCCATGAAGGACGGGATGCCCAGCGTCGTCAGGACCGCGAGCACCACGATCACGACCATGAGCTCGATGAGGGTAAAGCCCCCGGTTCTGCGCCTGGCGCACATCAGCTGCAGCTCCCGCCCTTCCTGACCACCCAGCAATTGACCGGCAGGCCCGAGGTGGGCGCCCAGCCTGCGCGCGTTCCGGTCGTCTGGCGCGTATTGGTCTGGTCGATGGTGAACACGAAGCCGGCCATGGCATCCTGCCCGGTGGCGGTGATGCTGTAGGTGGTCGCATCGCCGTTGCAGGCATAGGCCCAGTATTGCGTGGCGCCAGGGCAGGGCAGGCCGGCATAGGTGCGCTGGTCCTGGAACCATTGCTCCGCCCGGACGCGTCCGGTCGACAGGTTGGCTTTGGCCTCGGTCAGTCGGCTGCGCGTGATGTAGTCCGTATAGATCGGCAGGGCAACGGCCGCCAGGATGGCGACAATCGCCACGACGATCATGACCTCGATGAGGGTGAAGCCGCGTTGGTTGCGCATGGAGTGCTCCTTTTGACAATCGCATGTTAGGCGGGGGCAGATGGGGTATGCCAGCCCGAGCCGATAAAACGCTGCCAGTTCCGGATGAACGGTATTCGGCCCGTGACATATTACCCGCCCCGGCTGCGTTTGCCCGGCCCCCGCCGCTCGTTTATAATCCGCACCCCGTGCTGTTGTAGCTCAGTTGGTAGAGCAACTGATTCGTAATCAGTAGGTCGGAGGTTCGACTCCTCTCAACAGCACCAGATATTCAATGGCTTGCCCCCATGCAAGCCATTTCTTTTTGATCCGGAGGCCGGCATGCAGATCAGGGACAGCGTATTCATCGTGACCGGCGGGGCATCCGGTCTGGGGGCCGGCACGGCGCGGGCGTTGGCGGCGCAGGGCGGCAGGGTGGTCGTCGCCGACCTCAACAAGGCGGCCGGCGAGGCCCTGGCAAAGGAGCTTGGCGCGGGCGCGCGCTTCGCCGAGTGCGACGTCTCGTCCGAGGCCAGCGCGAAGGCCGCGGTGGATCTCGCCGTAAGCGCCTTCGGCGGGCTCAACGGCCTGATCAACTGCGCCGGCATCGCCATCGGCGAGAAGACGCTCGGCAAGGAAGCCCCGCACCAGCTGGCCACTTTCGCCCGCGTCATCAACATCAACCTGATCGGCACCTTCAACATGATCCGCCTGGCGGCGGAGGCCATGAGCCGCGGCCAGCCGAATGCTGCCGGCGAGCGCGGCGTGATCGTCAACACCGCTTCGGTGGCGGCCTTCGACGGCCAGATCGGCCAGGCCGCATATGCCGCCTCGAAGGGCGGTGTGGTCGGCATGACGCTGCCGATCGCGCGCGACCTGTCGCGCTCCGGCATCCGCGTCATGACCATCGCGCCGGGCATCTTCGAGACGCCGATGCTGCTCGGCATGCCGCAGGACGTTCAGGACGCGCTTGGGAAAATGGTGCCGTTCCCGCCGCGCCTGGGCAAGCCGGCCGAGTATGCCGCGCTGGCGCTGCACATCATCCAGAACGAGATGCTCAACGGCGAGGTGATCCGCCTCGACGGCGCGATCCGCATGCAGCCGAAGTAATGTCCGGGGTGCCGGGCAGGGGTGAGTGACGCTGGCGTGACTCCTGACGCGAAGTCGGGTTGCTACCACTGCGGCCTCCCCGTCCCGCAGGGACTGACTTTATCGGTGACCATCGACGGCACGCCGCGGGCGATGTGCTGCGCCGGCTGCAAGGCGGTGGCGCAGGCCATCGTCGACAACCGCCTGGACGACTACTACCGCCACCGCGATGCGCTGCCGGAGCGCCCGCGCGAGGCGCTGCCCGCCGTGCTGGGCGAGCTGACTTTGTTCGACCACCCCGACGTACAGAAGAGCTTCGTGCGGCCGCTTTCCGGACACGAACGCGAGGCCTCCCTGATCCTCGAAGGCATCACCTGCGCCGCCTGCGTCTGGCTCAACGAGCAGCACCTGACGCGCCAGGCCGGCGTCACGGCGGTGGACATCAACTACGCCACGCGGCGTGCCCGCGTGCGCTGGGACGAGCAGCGCATCAAGCTCTCCGGCATCCTTGCCGCGGTGGCTTCAATCGGTTACCACGCCTATCCCTACGACGCCGCCCGTTCCGAGGAGATCGCCCAGCGCGAGCGCCGCGCCGCGCTGTGGCGCCTGTTCGTTGCCGGCTTCGGCATGATGCAGGTGATGATGTATGCGCTGCCGGTGTACCTGGCGGACGAGGGCAGCATGAGCGCCGACGTCGAGCAGCTCATGCGCTGGGCCAGCCTGGTGCTGACGCTGCCGGTCGTGCTGTATTCCGCCGCGCCCTTCTTCCGCAACGCCTGGCGCGACCTGCGCCTCGCGCGGGTCGGCATGGACGTGCCGGTGGCGCTGGGGGTCGGCGCCGCTTTTGCCGCCAGCCTGTGGGCAACGCTCGTCGGCGCCGGAGAGGTGTATTTCGACTCGGTGACGATGTTCGTCTTCCTGCTGCTCGGTGGCCGCTACCTGGAGATGCTGGCGCGCCACCGGTCGGTGCGCTCGATCGAGCGCGTCGGCCGCGCCCTGCCCGCCTTCGCCGATCGCCTGACGGCCTTCCCTGCCCTGGAGACGGAGCGGGTGGTCGTTTCTGCGCTTCAGCCGGGTGACCGGGTGCTGGTCGCGCCCGGGCAGGCGATCCCCGCCGACGGACGCGTGCTGCAGGGCGAGAGCGAGGTCGACGAATCCCTGCTGAGCGGCGAGAGCCGCCCCATCGCCAAGGCCGCCGGCAGCGAATTGACCGGCGGCACGACGAATGTCCGCAGCCCGCTGGTGCTGCAGGTGGACAAGGTCGGCGAGGCGACGCGGCTCGCCGCCATCGTGCGCCTCATGGAGCGGGCCATCACCGAGAAGCCGCGCGTGGTGCAGCTGGCCGATCGCGTCGCCGCCTGGTTCGTCGCGGCGCTGCTGCTGCTGGCGCTGGCCACCGGCATCGTCTGGAGCCAGATCGATCCTTCCCGTGCCCTGTGGGTGTTCGTCTCGGTGCTGGTGGTGAGCTGCCCCTGCGCGCTGTCGCTGGCGACGCCGGCGGCGCTGGCGGTGGCCACCGGCGCCTTTTCGCGCCTGGGCCTGCTGGTGTCGCGCGGCCATGCCATCGAGACCCTGGCGCGCGCCGACCATTTCATCTTCGACAAGACCGGCACCCTGACCTGGGGCAGGCTGCGCCTGCGTCAGACGCTGCCGCTGACCGGCCTGTCGGCGGAGGCGGCACTGCGCCTGGCGGCGGCGCTGGAGCAGGGATCGGAACATGCCGTCGGCGCGGCGCTGCGCCAGGCGGCGGAAGCCGGGGCATTGCCGCCGCCGCAGTCGCTGCAATGCCACACCGGCCAGGGGGTGGAAGGCCTGCTGGACGGCCGCCGGCTGCGCCTGGGGCGTCCCGGGTTTGCCGGTGCCCTGCACGGGCTGCCGCTGCCGCCCGCTGCGCGGGCGCTGCTCGCGACCGGCGACACCTGCGTGGCGCTGGCCGACGACAGGGCCTGGCTGGCCGTGTTCCGGCTGGGGGACGAAGTGCGCGCCGAGGCGGGCGAGCTGGCGCGCCGCCTGCGCGATTTCGGCTGCGGCATCACCATCCTTTCCGGTGATTCCGCCGAGGCGGTGGCGCAAGTGGCCAAGGCTTTGGCGATCGAGGATGCCCACGGCGGCATGACGCCCCAGGACAAGCACGATTTCATCGTCCGCCTGCAGCAGCGGGGCGCCGTGGTGGCGATGGTCGGCGATGGCGTGAACGATGCACCGGTGCTGGCGCAGGCACAGGTCTCCGTGGCCATGGGTGGCGGGACGGAACTGGCGCGCAACCAGGCCGACATCGTGCTGCTGGGCGAGGATCTCGGGCGACTGGCGCAGGCGGTGGCGCTGGCGCGTCGCACCCGGCGCATCGTGCGGCAGAACCTCGGCTGGGCTTTCGCCTACAATCTGTCGGCGATCCCGCTGGCGATGCTCGGCTGGATCACGCCGTGGATGGCCGGCATCGGCATGTCGGCCAGTTCGTTGCTGGTGGTGCTGAACGCGCTGCGACTCCAGGGCAGCGGAAAAAACTGATGGAAATCCTCTACTTGCTGATCCCGCTCTCGGTCGTGCTGGTCTTCCTGATCGGCCTGGTCTTCTGGTGGTCGCTCAGGAGCGGCCAGTATGACGACCTGGAAGGGCCGGGCTACCGCGTCTTGATGGATGACGACCGCCCCGATTCGAGCGGCCCCCCCGAACGACGGGCGGCGCCGGAAAATGGAGGGGAGCGTCCCCGGAATTGATGACGATTTGACTCATATCAATTCTTTCCGGAAGCCGTTTATCCATACTTTGCCCAAGGTTTTGGGTTCGGCAACGAATCCGGAGTCTTGTCTCTCTGTTGGGGTTGGGGTGCGCGTTGCGCACCCTTTTTTTGCCCGCATTAAAATAATTTTCAGCTGCAAATGATCGTGGTTTGATAATTTTGACATAAATCAAACATGGAACGATTATTTACAGGTACCCTTGCAACTAATAGGGGTATCCTGCCGGCATCCCCGAAACAATTCTGCGTTACTTAAGCGAGGCCTTCCGTATGGACAACCCATCGACCTACAACTACAAGGTGGTGCGCCAGTTCGCCGTGATGACGGTGGTCTGGGGCATCGTCGGCATGCTGGTCGGCGTCATCATCGCCGCCCAGCTGGTCTGGCCGGAACTCAATCTTGCGGAATGGCTGGGCTATGGCCGCCTGCGGCCGTTGCACACGAATGCGGTGATCTTCGCCTTTGGCGGCTGCGCACTGTTCGCCACGTCCTATTACGTCGTGCAGCGCACCTGCCACACGGCGCTGTTCTCGCCGGGGCTGGCCGCGTTCACCTTCTGGGGCTGGCAGCTGGTGATCGTGCTGGCGGCAGTGACGCTGCCCCTCGGCATCACCACCAGCAAGGAGTACGCCGAGCTGGAGTGGCCGATCGACATCCTCATCACGCTCGTCTGGGTGGCCTACGCCGTCGTCTTCTTCGGCACCATCATGAAGCGCAAGGTGCCGCACATCTACGTCGCCAACTGGTTCTACGGCGGCTTCATCCTGACGGTGGCGCTGCTGCACCTGGTCAACAGCTGCGCCATCCCGGTGACGCTGACCAAGTCCTATTCCTGCTATGCCGGCGTGCAGGACGCCATGGTGCAGTGGTGGTACGGCCACAACGCGGTGGGCTTCTTCCTCACCGCCGGTTTCCTCGGCATGATGTACTACTTCGTGCCGAAGCAGGCCGGCCGGCCGGTGTATTCCTACCGCCTCTCGGTGGTGCACTTCTGGGCGCTGATCTTTACCTACATGTGGGCCGGCCCGCACCACCTGCACTACACTGCGCTGCCCGACTGGACCCAGTCGGTCGGCATGATCTTTTCGCTGGTCCTGCTGGCGCCCTCCTGGGGCGGCATGATCAACGGCATCATGACCATGTCGGGCGCCTGGCACAAACTGCGCGACGATCCGATCCTGAAGTTCCTCATCACCAGCCTGTCGTTCTACGGCATGAGCACCTTCGAGGGGCCGATGATGTCGATCAAGACGGTCAATGCCCTGTCGCACTACACCGACTGGACGGTCGGCCATGTCCACAGCGGCGCGCTCGGCTGGGTGGCCTTCATTTCCATCGGCTCGATCTACTACCTGATTCCGCGCCTGTTCGGCAAGGAGCAGATGTACAGCATCAAGCTGATGACGGCGCATTTCTGGATCGCCACCATCGGCGTCGTGCTCTACATCGCCTCGATGTGGATCGCCGGCGTGATGCAGGGCCTGATGTGGCGCGCCACCAACCCGGACGGCACGCTCACCTATGCCTTCGTCGAGAGCGTCAAGGCGACCTATCCCTACTGGGCCATCCGCTTCCTCGGCGGATTGATGTTCCTGACGGGCATGCTGCTGATGGCCTGGAACATCTGGAAGACAGTGGCCGGGGCGAAGGCCTATGACGCGCCGGTGCTGGCGCCGGCCGGGCAGCACGCCTGAACGAAGGGGAATGAAATGAAACTCACACACGACTTCATCGAACGCAACATCGGCTGGATGATCGGCCTGACCATTCTGGTGGTCAGCGTCGGTGGCCTGGTCGAGATCGTGCCGCTGTTCTTCCAGAAATCCACCACCCAGCCGGTGGCAGGCCTGAAGCCCTACGACGCGGTGCAGCTGACCGGGCGCGACATCTACATCCGCGAGGGCTGCTACAACTGCCACTCGCAGATGATCCGCCCGTTCCGCGCCGAGACCGAGCGCTACGGCCACTACTCGGTGGCCGGCGAGTTCGTCTATGACCACCCCTTCCAGTGGGGCAGCAAGCGCACCGGTCCGGACCTGCATCGCGTCGGCGGGCGCTACTCGGATGAATGGCATCGCGTGCACCTGATCAACCCGCGCGATGTGGTGCCGGAGTCGAACATGCCGCCCTATGCCTTCCTCGACCGTCCGGCCAGGTCCGAGGACATCGAGGCCAAGATGCGCGCGCTGCGCATGGTCGGCGTGCCCTACCAGGACGCCGAGATCGCCGGCGCGAAGAAGATGCTCGAAGGCAAGACCGAGCTCGACGCCCTGATCGCCTATTTGCAGGGTCTGGGCACGGCCTTGAAGCAGAGGTGAGCGATGGACATCAACGACATGCGTTCGATCGTCACGGTGCTGGCCTTCGCCACTTTCGTCGGCATCGTGCTCTGGGCCTTTAGCGGACGGCGCCGCGCGGCTTTCGACGAAGCCGCCAGGCTGCCTTTTACGGAAGATGAACTGCCGGGCGAGGCCCGCCAGCGCAAGGAAGGGAAAGCATCATGAGCGATTTCGTCAACGGATTCTGGAGCGTGTACGTGGCGCTCCTCACCCTGGTCAGCGTCGTCGGTTGCGGCGTCTTCCTCTGGGTGCAGAGCAAGGCCAAGGCGACTGCCGCCTCGTCCGGCGAAGTGAAGACCATGGGCCATGTCTGGGACGGGGATCTGGCCGAGTACAACAACCCGCTGCCGCGCTGGTGGAGCTGGCTGTTCTACATCACCGTTGTCTTTGCGCTGGGCTACCTTGCGGCCTATCCGGGCCTGGGCAGCTACCAGGGCGCCTTCAAGTGGAGCTCGCTCGGCCAGTACGAAGGTGAAATGCAGCAGGCCGAGGCGCAGTACGCGCCGATCTTCGCCAGGTTCCAGAGCCAGGACATCAAGGCGGTGGCCGCCGACCCGGAAGCGAAGAAGATGGGCGAGCGCCTGTTCCTCACTTATTGCGCGCAATGCCACGGTTCGGATGCGCGCGGCGCGAAGGGCTTTCCCAACCTGACGGACAAGGATTGGCTGTGGGGCGGCGAGCCCGAGCAGATCAAGACCTCGATCCTCGAGGGACGCCAGGGGGTGATGCCGCCGCACGCCCAGTTGGGCGCGGAGCCGGTCAAGGACCTGGCCCACTACGTGCGCTCGCTCTCGCCGGGCAAGCTGGCCCACGACAGCGCCCGCGCCGCGCGCGGCAAGGAAGCCTTCGCCACGGTCGGCTGCGCCGGTTGCCACGGGCCGGACGCGAAAGGCATGGCCGCGGTGGGTGCGCCCAACCTGACCGACTCGGTCTGGCTCTACGGTTCGTCCGAGGCGACCGTGATCGAAACCATCGGCAAGGGCCGCAGCAACAAGATGCCCGCCCACAAGGAGTTCCTCGGCGAGGCCAAATCGCACCTGCTTGCCGCCTACGTCTACGGCTTGTCGCAGGGCGGCACCGAGAAGCAGTAAAGCTGTCACAATAATGACCCCGGGGGCACTGCTCCCGGGGCATCCTTTTTCCCCACTAGCGACGGCACCATGGCGCAGCCCGCTCCCAAGCCGGATCAGACCGGCGCAAAGGTCATTCCGATCCAGGAAGCGTCCCTCTACGAGGCCCACAAGAAAATCTACGCGCGCAGCGTGACGGGAGTGTTCGCCAGCTGGCGCTGGGCGCTGGTCTGGATCACCCAGGCGCTGTTTTACGGGCTGTGCTGGCTGGAATGGAACGGCCGCCAGGCCGTGCTGTTCGACATCGTCGAGCGCAAGTTCTACGTCTTCGGCCTGGTGTTCTGGCCGCAGGACGTGTTCTACCTTGCGATCCTGCTGATCATCTCGGCGCTGGCGCTGTTCCTGTTCACCGCCGTCGCCGGGCGGCTGTTCTGCGGCTACGCCTGCCCGCAGACCGTCTACACCGAAATCTTCATGTGGGTCGAGAAGCTCATCGAGGGCGATCGCGCCGCGCGCATGAAGTTCGACGCCGCGCCGATGAGCGCCGGCAAGCTCGGCCGCAAGGCGGCGAAGCACGCCGCCTGGGCGGCGATCGCCCTGTGGACCGGCTTCACCTTCGTCGGCTACTTCACGCCGATCAGGACCCTGGCAGGGTCGGTGATGGGCTGGCAGCTCGGGCCCTGGGAGACCTTCTGGATCTTCTTCTACGGCTTCGCCACCTGGGGCAACGCCGGTTTCATGCGCGAGCAGGTGTGCAAGTACATGTGTCCCTACGCCCGCTTCCAGGGCGTGATGTTCGACCCGGACACGCTGATCGTCACCTATGACGCCGAGCGCGGCGAGCCGCGCGGCGCGCGCTCGAAAAAGGCCGACCACAGGGCCGCCGGCAAGGGCGACTGCGTCGATTGCGGCATCTGCGTCCAGGTCTGCCCGACCGGCATCGATATCCGCAATGGCCTGCAATACGAGTGCATCGGCTGCTCGGCCTGCATCGACGCCTGCGACCAGGTGATGGACAAGATGAGCTACCCGCGCGGCCTGATCCGCTACTCGACCGAGCACGCCCTCGCTGAGCACTGGGGCGGCAAGGAAATCGTCAGGCACATCCTGCGGCCGCGCACGCTGCTCTACGGCGCCATCCTCTCCGCCATCGTCATCGCCGCGGCGGCGGGACTGGCTTTGCGCCAGCCGCTCAAGGTGGATGTCATCCGCGACCGCGCCACGCTGGCGCGGGAGGTCGAAGGCGGCCTGATCGAGAACGTCTACCGCCTGCAGATCATGAACCTGGCCGAGGAGCCGCGCCGCTTCGCGCTGGCCGTGACCGGACTCCAGGACATACAGATCGCCACCGAGCCGATCGTCGAGGTTCCGCCTGCCGCCACCCAGGCCGTTTCCGTGCGCGTGCGCGTCGGGCCGGATGCCGGCAAGCGCGGCTCGAACCCCATCCACTTCGAAGTGCGCGCCCTCAACCACGACGACGTCTTCGTGCGCGAAAAGGCAAGCTTCCTGCTGCCATGAGCAAGCTGATGCAGCCGCGCCAGCCCTGGTACCGCCATCCCTGGCCGTGGATTCTCATGGCCGGGCCGGCGGTGGTGGTGGTGGCCGGCATCATCACGGCCTGGATTGCCGCCAGCACGCACGACGGGCTCGTCGCCGACGACTACTACAAGCAGGGCCTGGCGGTAAACCAGAAGCTGGCGCGCAACGATGCCGCCGCCCGGATGCAGCTCGAAGCCCGCCTGCGGCTCTCAGCCGGGCGGATCGAACTGCGCCTGGCAGCGCGCGACGATGCGCCGCTGCCTGCCCGGCTGCGGGTCACGCTGGCGCATCCGACGCGCGGCGACGAGGATCAGGTATTCATCCTGGCAGGGGAAAAGGGCGCTTACGCGGGGCAGATTGCGGCGCTCGGCCCGGGCCGCTGGCAGGTCGTCATCGAGGACGAGGCCGCCACCTGGCGCCTGGCCGGCAGCGTGCAACTGCCGGACAAGCCGGAAGCCCTGTTCATTGCAGCAGAAAATCATAACGACAGGCGATAAGCCATCCCAGCGGAGAGAGACATGCAAAGACTGATCTGGATCCTGTGGCCGTCCTTCGTCGTGGCCGGCATCGCCGAGGCGGTGTTCTTCACGCTCATCGACCCCCAGGAGCTGTATCTTTTCGGCGAGCCGGTCGCCTTCTCGCGGATCGCCACCTACTCCATCGGCTTCTTTGCCTTCTGGGCACTGTGCGCCGCTTCCAGCACGTTCACCTGCTTCATCCAGCGCTCCTCGCGCGAGATAAACAGCTGTCCGCTGCCGAAGCGCGAACGCCCGGCGGACTGCCCGAAGTTTGACGAGTAGGGGTGCGCGCGGCAATCCGCGCGCCGCTTACGCGGCAGTGCCTGAGGGCCCGACGCCGATCGGCGGCGGGGCGAGATTGACGATGCGCGAGAACAGCGCGCGGAACTCGTGGTCGGGCTCGGCGCCGAAGCGCGGGTCGCCGTTCTCGCCGAAGGCCCGGGCGATTTCCGCCCAGTCCTCGTTCAGCAGGTGGTGCTTGGCGATGGGGATCAGCACGTTCTCCTCCAGCGCCATGTGCACGGCGATCTCGTCGGCGAAGCGCTCCGCTGCCGCCATGAACTCCTCCCGCCCGCCGGGCGCGCCGGCCTGATACTTGCCCAGCGACATCTCCAGCGCCTTGACGTGCTCGACCCCGGCGCGGTGCTGCTCTTCCAGCTTCAGGATCGCCGCATCGGCCTCTCGCGTGCGCATCTTGACGCGGCGGAACAGGTAGGCCTCCTCCTTCGGGTGGTGCAGCTTCTGCGGGAAGGTGTCGATGTAGTAGAGCATCGCCCACAGCAGCTTGCCGTCGGGATCGACGCCCTTCTCGCGCATCTCGCGCACCAGGAAGCGCAGGCCGTGGGTGACGGCCGCCATCGAGCGATGCTCGTCGAGGATGATGCTGAGGGCGGTGTTGAGCATGCTCAGCGGTAGACGAGGACCGGCACCTTGGAATGGGTCAGCACCTTCTGCGTCTCGGAGCCGAGCAGCAGCCCGGAGAGGCCGCGCCGGCCGTGCGAGGCCATGAAGATGAGGTCGCAGCCGTTGGCCGTAGCAGCATCGATGATCGCCTGGTAGGGCGCATCGCTGGTGGCGGCGGCCGAGGCGCAGGGCACGCCGGCTGTCGCCGCCAGCGCCTGTGCCGCATCGAGAATTTCCTTGGCCTGTTTCTCCGCCATCTCGGCGAATTTTTCCGGCGTGGTCGGATCGATCAGGGCGCCCTCGCCGTAGAAAGCCACGGGGTAGTCGGGC
>CAJPFL010000297.1 GCA_905339315.1 Rhodocyclaceae bacterium | reverse complement strand
ACCGAGCCGACGCCGATCCAGGCGAAGGCGATTCCCGTCGTCCTTGCCGGCCGCGACCTGATGGCCGCCGCCCAGACCGGCACCGGCAAGACCGCCGGCTTCACCCTGCCCATTCTGCAATTGCTCAGCACGAAGCCGGCCGCCGCCCGCGGCAAGCCGCGCGTTCTGGTGCTGACACCGACGCGCGAACTGGCCGCCCAGGTCGAGGAAAGCGTGCGCACCTACGGCCATTTCCTGCCGCTGAAAACCGCGCTGGTCTTCGGCGGCGTCGGCATCGGCCCGCAGATCAAGGCGCTGAAGGGCGGCGTCGACATCCTGGTGGCGACGCCGGGCCGCCTGCTCGACCACGTCGGCCAGCGCACCGTCGACCTGTCGGGCATCGAGATCCTCGTGCTGGACGAAGCCGACCGCATGCTCGACATGGGCTTCATCCACGACATCAAAAAAGTGCTCGCGCTGGTGCCGAAGCAGAAGCAGACCCTGCTCTTCTCCGCCACCTTCTCCGACGAGATCCGCGGCCTCGCCAACGGCCTGCTGCGCGACCCGCAACTGGTCGAGGTGGCGCCGCGCAATGCCACCGCCGACCTGGTCACCCAGCGCGTCTACCACGTCGACAAGGCGAAGAAGCGCGACCTGCTGATCAAGCTGATCGACGACCACCACTGGCACCAGGTGCTGGTCTTCATGCGCACCAAGCACGGCGCCAACACGCTGGCCGAGAAGCTCAACAAGGCCGACATCAGCGCCGCCGCCATCCACGGCAACAAGAGCCAGGGCGCGCGCACGCGGGCGCTGGCCGACTTCAAGAGCATGAAGCTCAACGTGCTGGTCGCCACCGACATCGCCGCGCGCGGCCTCGACATCGACCAGCTGCCGCACGTGGTGAACTTCGAGCTGCCAAACGTGCCGGAGGACTACGTGCACCGCATCGGCCGCACCGGCCGCGCCGGCAGCTCGGGCCACGCCGTGTCGCTGGTGTGCATCGACGAGCATGGCCTGCTGCGCGACATCGAACGCCTGCTGAAGAAGCCGATCGAGAAGATCGTGCTGCCCGGCTTCGAGCCCGATCCGAGCATCCGTGCCGAGCCGATCGAGAACGGCCAGCGCGGCCAGGGACGGCAGCAGCAACGTTCTGGCGGCAACCGGCCCGGGCAGCCGTCCAAGGGCGCGCCGCAGCGTTCGGGCAAGCCGCCGCAGCGCGGCAATCCGGCGCGCGGCAACGCCGCCCAGCATCACTCCGGCTCGCGCGGCCGCTGAAATGGAAAAGGCCGGCTTGCGCCGGCCTTTTCCGTGGCGTCCGATTTACTGGACGTTGAGGATCTTCATCGCCTTGCCCAGGGTGTCCACTGACTCCTGGTGCCTGCCGGCCTTGTGCAGGGTTTCGCCTTCGGCGCGCAGCTTCTTCACTTCGGCCACCTGTTCGGCGGAAAGCTTCGGGTTCTTGCCCATGGCCTCGTCGATCTTCTTCATGTCCATCGGGCAGTGGAAGGCGAAGGCCTGGGCGCTGGCCAGCGCCAGGCCGCCCAGCAATGCAATTGTCGAAATTTTCATATGGTTTCCTCTCTCTGTGGGTCCCGGCGAGGCCGGTACCTTCCCAGAATAGACAAAACGTCCTAGAGTGCAAGTCATCGGTATGAAAACCCTGCCGACCGGAGTGTCATAGCGCATGGAAGCGTCGCAGCCCATCACGATCCGCACCCTCGCCGCCGACGGGCGCGCGGCCGTCGAGCGCTTCTTCCTCGAGGAGCTGGACGACATCGCCCTCTACTGGCGCTTCTTCCGCACCATGACGCCGCTGACGGTGCATGCCTACGTCGAACAGATGCGCTTCGGCAGCGGCTGCGTCGTCTTCGGCGCCTTCTACGGCGAGCGGCTGGTGGGGGTGGCCGAGCTCTCCGCCATTCCCGGCAGCGAGATGTGCGCGGAGAACCGCCCCGGATCGCTGTCCTGCGCCGAACTCGGCATCGCCGTCTCCAACCAGCTGCGCCACAAGGGCGTCGGCCGGGCGCTGCTCGAGTATCTGCTGCACGACGCCTGGGCGCGCGGCCTGAAGCGCATCCAGCTCTCCAGCCTGCGCGACAACCGGCCGATGCTGGGGCTGGCGGAGCGCCTCGGCTTCAAGCCGCTGCGCGAGGAGTCGGGCGAGATCATCATGCAGGCGCTGCGCCCGGGCGACTGGCGCGCTGCGCCCGTCCAGGCCGTGAACCTTCCCGCCGCCGGCGAGCGCGGCGAAGCCGCCGCGCCGCGGCAGCTGGCCTGCGCCATCCAGCTGCACAAGGGCCACTGCGATCCGTGAACGCGGCGTTCCGATGAAGGCCGGCGCCGGCCCGATCGGCGGCGGCTAAAAAAACATTTGCCCGATTCGAATTGGAGTAAAGTCGTGTCTGATGCCCGCCAAGAAGGCACAGACAGCAATCCGATTCGGAGGAGGTTTCATGATCGTAAGACGCCGCACCTGGCTTTACCGGCTGGCCGGACAGACATTCGCCCAGATGATTTCTTTCAAGCAACCCGTCACCGCCTCGATCGCCAGGGCGACGCTGCGCCGCACCGTCGGCAATCCCTCCGATCTTTGGGGACGGAGCAAGAGCGACCTGCTCTCATTCCACCGCTAGCCGTCCTTCCGCCTCGCCTCCGCCGCCAGCCAGCCTGGCCGCGCAGTACTTGAATTCCGGAATTTTCCCGAACGGATCCAGCACCGGGTTGGTCAGCAGGTTCGCCGCCGCCTCGGCATAGCAGAACGGCATGAACAGCGTGCCGCGCGCCAGTCCCGCGTCGGCGCGCGCCCGCGCCCTCACCTTCCCGCGCCGCGTCTCCAGCGTCACGAATTCGCCGGCGCGGCCGCCCAGCGCCGCCAGATCGCCCGGGTTGACGTCGATGTGCGCCGCCGGCTCCAGCGCGTCCAATACCTCTGAGCGGCGCGTCATGGCGCCGGTGTGCCAGTGCTCCAGCACGCGGCCGGTGATCAGCACGAAGGGATAGTCGGCGTCGGGCAGCTCCGCCGCCGGCCGGAACTGCGCCGGCACGAAGCGGCCGCGGCCGCTCACGGTCGGGAAATAGTCGGTGAAGATCACGGGCTGGCCGGGGTCGGCCTCGTCGCGGCAGGGATAGGTCACCGCCTCCTCGCGCTCGAGGCGCTCCCAGGAGATGCCGGCAATGGAGGGCATGGCGCGGCGCATCTCGGCGAACACCGCCTGCGGCCCGGCATAGTTCCAGTCGAGTCCGAGGCGCCGCGCGATCTCCTGCACGATCCACAGGTCCTGGCGCGCCTCGCCCGGCGGCGCGATGGCGGCGCGGCCGAGCTGCACGGTGCGGTCGGTATTGGTGAACGTGCCGGTCTTTTCGGCGAAGCTCGAGGCCGGCAGGATGACATCCGCCAGCGCCGCCGTCTCGGTGAGGAACAGGTCCTGCACCACCAGGTGCTCCAGCGCCGCCAGCCCGGCGCGCGTATGCGCGAGGTCGGGGTCGGACATCGCCGGATTTTCGCCGAGGATGTACATGCCCTTTATCTCGCCGCGATTCGCCGCGTCGAGGATCTCCACCACGGTCAGTCCCGGCTTCGGGTCGAGCGCCGCGCCCCACAGCTGCTCGAAGCGCGCGCGCACCGCATCGTCGGTGACGCGGCCATAGTCGGGCAGCGCGATCGGGATCAGGCCGGCATCCGACGCCCCCTGCACGTTGTTCTGCCCGCGCAGCGGATGCAGGCCGGTGCCGGGCCGGCCGATCTGGCCGGTCATCAGCGCCAGCGCGATCAGGCAGCGCACGTTGTCGGTGCCGTGGGTGTGTTGCGAAACGCCCATGCCCCAGAAGATCATCGCCGCGCGCGCCTGCGCGTAGGTGCGCGCGACGGCGCGGATAGTCCCGGCGTCGATGCCGCAGACCGGCGACATCGCCTCGGGCGTGGCGGCGAGCACGTTGGTGCGGAAGGCCTCGTATCCTTCCGTCCGCGCGGCGATGAAGGCCTCGTTCACCAGCCCCTCCGTGACGATGACGTGGGCGATGGCGTTGAGCAGCGCGACATCGCTGTCGGGCCTGAACTGCAGCGCATGAGTGGCGTGGCGCGCCAGCTCGGTCTGGCGCGGGTCCATGACGATCAGCGTGGCGCCGCGCTCGACCGCGTTCTTCATCCAGGTCGCCGCCACCGGGTGGTTCACCGTCGGGTTGGCGCCGATGACGACGATCACGTCGGCGTGCTGCACGTCGGCGACCGGGTTCGACACCGCGCCCGAGCCGAGGCCCTCCAGCAGCGCCGCCACCGACGAGGCATGGCACAGCCGCGTGCAGTGGTCGACGTTGTTCGTGCCGAAGCCGGTGCGCACCAGCTTCTGGAAAAGGTAGGCCTCCTCGTTCGAGCCCTTGGCCGAGCCGAAGCCGGCCAAAGCCTGTTTGCCGTCGCGCGCGAGGATCCGCTTCAGGCCCCCGGCGGCGAAGTCGAGCGCCTCCTCCCAGCTGGCCGCGCGGAAATCCGCCAGGGTGTTGTCGACCGACTTCGCCGACCCCGGCTTGCGGATCAGGGGCCGCGTCAGGCGCTGCGGATGGTGCGGGTAGTCGTAGCCGTAGCGGCCCTTGACGCACAGCCGGCCATGATTGGCCGGCCCGTCGCGGCCGTCGACGCCGACGATCGCGTCGCCGCGCACGCGGTACGTCACCTGGCAGCCGACGCCACAGTAGGGGCAGAGGGAGTCGACGGACTTTTCCGCCGCGGCGGCCTCCTTCGGCAGCAGCGCGCCCGTCGGGCAGGCGGCGACGCACTCGCCGCAGCCGACGCAGGAGCTCGCGCCCATCGGATCATTGAAGTCGAAGACGATCTCGCCGCGCTTTGCGTAGCCGATGACGTCGTTCACCTGGATTTCGCGGCAGGCGCGCAGGCAGCGCGTGCACTGGATGCAGGCGTCGAGGCGCACGGCGATGGCCGGGTGCGAGGCGTCGGCTTCAGGCTGTGCGCGGCGCGGGAAGCGCGGCGCGCCCACCTTCATGCGCCGTGCCCAGTCGCCGAGCTCGGAATCGGCGCGCACGGTTTCGTCCGGCATGTCGGAAGCAAGCAGCTCCAGCACCATCTTCTGCGCCGCCACGGCGCGGGCGCTCTGCGCCTGCACCTGCATGCCGGCCTTCGGCGCGCGGCAGCACGACGGCGCCAGCGTGCGCTCGCCGGCGATCTCCACCACGCAGGCGCGGCAGTTGCCGTCCGCGCGCAGGTCCTCCTTGTAACAGAGGTGCGGAATGTCGACGCCGTGGCGCTGCGCCGCCTGCAGGATGCTCTCGCCTTCCCGCGCCTCGACCTCGCGGCCGTCGAGCGTGAATTTGACCGCGCTCACGGCTTCTCCTCCAGCTCGTGCGGGAAGAACTTCAGCACCGACAGCAGCGGGTTCGGCGCCGCCTGGCCGAGGCCGCAGATCGAGGCGTCCTGCATCGTCTGTGCCAGTTCCTTCAGCAGGCCGGTGTCCCACGTCTTGCGCGCCATCAGTTCCGCCGCCTTCGCCGTGCCAACGCGGCAGGGCGTGCACTTGCCGCAGGATTCGTGGGCGAAGAAGCGCATGGCGTTCAATGCTGCCGCGCGCGCGGAATCGTGCTGCGAGAGCACGATGATCGCCGCCGAGCCGATGAAGCAGCCGTGTTCCTGCAGGGTATCGAAGTCGAGCGGCACGTCGGCCAGCCGCGCCGGCAGGATGCCGCCCGAAGCGCCGCCGGGCAGGTAGGCATACAACTCATGCCCCGGCAGCATGCCCTCGCAGAATTCGTCGATCAGCTCGCGCAGCGTGATGCCGGCCGGCGCGAGATGCACGCCCGGCTTCGCCACCCGCCCGCTCACCGAAAAGGAACGCAGCCCCTTGCGGCCGTGGCGGCCCTGCGCGGCGAACCAGCCGGCGCCGCGCTCGACGATCTCGCGCACCCAGTACAGTGTTTCCATGTTGTGCTCGAGGGTCGGCCGGCCGAACAGGCCGACCTCCGCCACGAAGGGCGGGCGCAGGCGCGGCTGGCCGCGTTTGCCCTCGATCGACTCGATCATCGCCGATTCCTCGCCGCAGACGTAGGCGCCGGCGCCGCGGCGCAGTTCGATTTCCGGCGCCTGCGGAAAGGCGGCGCGCAGCGCGTCGAGTTCCTCGGCCAGCAGCGCGCGCAGGCCCGCGTATTCGTCGCGCAGGTAGACGTAGATCTTCCCGATGCCCACCGCCCAGGCGGCGATCAGCATGCCTTCGAGGAAGCGGTGCGGCTCGCGCTCCAGGTAGAAGCGGTCCTTGAAGGTGCCCGGCTCGCCCTCGTCGATGTTCACCGCCATCAGGCGCGGCGCCGGCATGTCGCGCACGACGCGCCACTTGCGCCCGGCCGGAAAGCCCGCACCGCCGAGGCCGCGCAGGTTGGCATGTTCCAGCGCGGCGATGATCTCCTCGGCACTGCGGCGGCCGGCGACGCAGTCTTCGTAGAGCCGGTAGCCGCCGCCGGCGCGATAGCCGGCCATGCGGCGCGCGCCTTCCGGCAGCGGCGCCTCGGTGGCGCCGGCGTCGATGGCGTAGCGCACGGCATGCACATCGGCCTCCTCGACGGGATTCTGTCCGACCACCGCCACCGGCGCGCACTCGCAGCGGCCGACGCAGGGCACGCGCTGGACGCGCACGCCGTCCCCCAGGGACTGACTTATTTCCGCGATGAGCTGCTCGGCCCCGGCCATGGCGCAAGTGAGCGAATCGCACACCCGCAGCGTCAGCGGCGGCGGGGGCGCCTCGCCTTCGCGCACGACGTCGAAGTGGTGGTAGAAGGTGGCGACCTCGTACACCTCGGCGCGCGCCAGCTTCATCAGCTGCGCCAGCGCGGCGAGGCGTTCGGCATCGAGATGGCCGTGCGCGTCCTGGATGCGGTGCAGGCATTCGACGAGCAGGTCGCGGCGAGGCGCCTCGCCGACGAGGCTGCGGACTTCTTCCAGCACGGCGGCGGGGACGGGTCGGACATGGCGGCGGGACATGCGGGAATTGTGCAGGATTGCCCGGGCTTCAACAATCCCGCGCGCCTCAGGGACAACCACCATGCCACTAGGTAATCATCCCGATTGTCCCTGCGCGGCACGCGGTTTAAGTTTGCCCTGGACGTCATTCGCAACACATCCCGCCGAAAAGGAGAAACGACTCATGGGCAACGCCTTCACGATACATCCCTCGATCGATGCCGGCAGCAAGCCGGCGGCACCGGGCTTTGCCGGGGGCAAGCTGCACTGCAAGTGCCCGACCGACAAGGTCGAGGTGACCATCGGCGCGCAGACCGCGCACAACCACGCCTGCGGCTGCAGCAAGTGCTGGAAGCCGAAGGGCGCGCTGTTCTCGCAGGTCGCCGTCGTCTCGCGCGACAAGGTGCAGGTCACCGCCCATCCGGAAAAGCTGAAGGTCGTCGATGCCAGCGCGACCATCCAGCGCCATGCCTGCAGCGGCTGCGGCGTGCATATGTTCGGCCGCATCGAGAACAAGGCGCACCCCTTCTACGGCCTTGACTTCGTGCATACCGAGCTGTCGGACAGCAGCGGCTGGTCGCCGCCGGAATTCGCGGCCTTCGTTTCGTCCATCATCGAGACCGGCACCGATCCGGCGCAGATGCCCGCTGTGCGCGCGCGCCTGAAGGCGCTCGGGCTGGAGCCCTACGACTGCCTGTCGCCGGCGCTGATGGATGCCATCTCGACCCACGTCGCGAAGAGCAGGAAGGCGGCGTAGTTCAGGCCAGGCTTCGATACGGCGGCACAGCCGCCTACTCAGCCCGAACGGAATTTGTACAGCCGCCCCGTTCGCACTACTCAGCCCGAACGGATGGGATGGGCTATCACCCCACCCGCCGTTCGCCCTGAGTAGCGCGAAGCGCGTATCGAAGGGCTCGGGAACCCGCCCTACTGCTGCAGCGCGCCCTCGACCGAGGGCTGGTGCGCGGCCAGGTGGCGGGCGTGGAAGCGGAGGTGTTCCTCCATGAAGCTGGCGATGAAGAAGTAGCTGTGGTCGTAGCCCTCGCGCAGGCGCAGCTCGAGCGGCACGCCGGCTTTCGTGCAGGCCTCGTACAGCAGTTCCGGCTTGAGCTGGGTGTCGAGGAACTGGTCTTTCGTGCCCTGGTCGACCAGCAGCGGCGGCCACTTCCAGCCGCGTGATTCGATCAGGGCGGTGGCGTCGTACTGGCGCCAGGCGTCGCGGTCCTCGCCGAGATAGCCGGCCAGCGCCTTCTCGCCCCAGGGACAGCGCATCGGCGACGAAATCGGCGCGAAGGCCGACACCGACTTGAAGCGCTGCGGGTTCCTCAGCGCCAGCACCAGCGCGCCGTGGCCGCCCATGGAGTGGCCGAAGATGCCGGCCCGCGCCGGATCGACGGCGAAATTCGCGGCGACCAGCCAGGGCAGCTCCTCCGTCAGGTAGGAATACATCCGGTAGTGCTTGCGCCAGGGCTCCTGCGTCGCATCCACGTAGAAGCCGGCGCCCTTGCCGAAGTCGTAGCTCGCCGCATCGTCGGGCACGTCGTCGCCGCGCGGGCTGGTGTCCGGCGCGACGATGGCGATGCCGAGTTCCGCCGCCACGCGCTGCGCCCCCGCCTTGACGATGAAGTTCTCCTCGGTGCAGGTCAGGCCCGACAGCCAGTACAGCACCGGCACCAGCCCATCCTTCACCTGCGGCGGCAGGAACAGGCCGAAGCGCATGGTGCAGCCGGTCTCGGGCGAGGCGTGGCTGTAGACGCCCTGCACGCCGCCGAAGCACTGGTTCTGCGAGACGGTGGTCAGCGTCATCGGGCCCTGTTCAGAAAGTGACGACCGAGCGAATCGACTTGCCCTCGTGCATCAGGTCGAAAGCCTCGTTGATGCGCTCCAGCGGCATGACGTGGGTGATCAGGTCGTCGATGTTGATCTTGCCCTCCATGTACCAGTCGACGATCTTCGGCACGTCGGTGCGGCCGCGCGCGCCGCCGAAGGCCGAGCCCTGCCAGACGCGCCCGGTGACGAGCTGGAACGGCCGCGTGGCGATCTCCTGCCCGGCGCCGGCGACGCCGATGATGGTCGAGATGCCCCAGCCCTTGTGGCAGCACTCCAGCGCCTGGCGCATCAGCTTGACGTTGCCGACGCACTCGAAGGTGTAGTCGGCGCCGCCCTTGGTCAGGTTCACCAGGTGCGCGACGAGGTCGCCTTCGACCTCCTTCGGATTGACGAAGTGCGTCATGCCGAACTTCTCCGCCAGCGCCTTGCGCCCCGGGTTGAGGTCGACGCCGACGATCATGCCGGCGCCGGCCATGCGCGCGCCCTGGAGGACGTTGAGGCCGATGCCGCCGAGGCCGAACACCACCACGCTGCTGCCCGGCTTCACCTTGGCGGTGTAGATCACCGCGCCGATGCCGGTGGTGACGCCGCAGCCGATGTAGCAGACCTTGTCGAAGGGCGCGTCCGGGCGGATCTTCGCCACCGAGATCTCCGGCATCACCGAATAGTTGGCGAAGGTCGACGTGCCCATGTAGTGGAACAGCGGCTTGCCGCCGATGCTGAAGCGGCTGGTGCCGTCGGGCATCAGCCCCTGCCCCTGCGTGGAGCGGATCGCCTGGCAGAGGTTGGTCTTCTGCGACAGGCAGTATTCGCACTGGCGGCACTCCGGCGTGTACAGCGGAATGACGTGGTCGCCCGGCTTGACGCTGGTCACCCCGGCGCCGACCTCGACGACGACGCCGGCGCCCTCGTGGCCGAGGATCGCCGGAAACAGGCCCTCCGGATCGTCGCCGGAGAGCGTGAAGGCATCGGTGTGGCAGACGCCGGTGGCCTTGATCTCCACCAGCACCTCGCCGGCCTTCGGGCCTTCGAGCTGCACCGTTTCGATGGTCAGGGGGGCGCCGGCCTTCCAGGCCACGGCTGCGCGTACGTCCATGGTTCGCTCCTCGGTGGTTTCGATGCCGGATCGGGCGGGATTTCCCTCCGGCGTTTGTCACTGGAATTTATCCAACTCCGCACAGGCGCGGAATCCGGATCATTCCAGTGGGGGCTAGGGGTTATCCCTTAGAACAGTCCCCTCTCCCCGCACGCGGGGAGAGGGCTAGGGTGAGGGGAAACGCCGTGCCACACAGACTGACTTTTCCTGCAGCAGCGATGAGTTGCCATGCCGCGCATTCGCGCAGCCAACGATCAGGCAGCGAGACGTTCGCCAGGCTCCACCGACAGCCGCATGCCGACGGCCTTGAGCACGGCGAGGATGGTCTTCAGGGTCGGATTGCCCTTGGCGGAGAGGGCGCGATAGAGCGATTCCCGGCTGATGCCGGCCTCGGCCGCCACCGCGCCGAGCCCGCCGTAGGCCTCGGCAACAGTGCGCAGCGCGAGCAACCCCGCCGCGCGATCGTCCGGATCGTCGAGGGATTCCATCGCGGCCTTGAGATATTCCACCGCCAGCTCGCGGTCCGCGCGCAACTCCGCGACTTCGCGCGCGTGGTGGGCGACCGCCGCTTTCACTTTCTTGCTCATATCTGCCTCCGTTTCCAATCGGCCCAATACTGCCTGGCCGTCTTGATGTCCGACGGCTGGGTTTTCTTGCTTCCGCCGCACAGCAGGATCACGACGGACTGCCCGTGCCGGCCGAAATACACCCGGTATCCCGCGCCCAGATGTTCGCGCAACTCGAGCACGCCGTCGCCGACCGGCTCGCAATCGCCAAACATGCCGGCCTCCAGGCGCTTCAGGCGAACACGGATCTTGGCTTGCGCCCGCTTGTCCTGCAGCGACTGGAGCCACTCCGTCACCGGCTCGCGCCCGGACTCGGTCACGTAGCGGAATACTTCGATCATGAGGAATTGTAGCTTTTATGCTACTCGCGTGCAATGGCGTATCGACCCAGGACCCAGTTGTCCCCTCTCCCCGCCTGCGGGGAGAGGGCTAGGGTGAGGGGAAACGCCGTACCACACAGACTGACTTTGAATGATTTCCCGGCACAAGAAGTTAGTCCTGCGATTTACGAACGACCTTGCCCTCCAATACCTCAAGGCCAAGTGCCGAAAGCATTTCAGTAAGGATGAAGAAATACACACCCGCGGAAACATCAATGGCAGATGCGGCCTCCACTTCGAATATCTCTTCAGCTTTATGGACAACATCGTTGCGTCTGGATTGAAGCTCCGATGCTTCATTTAGTAGGGATTTCGATTTTCCGGGAAGTGTTATTTTGGCCAGTTCGGTCGAGGTTAGAGTGTTGAACAAACCTGACAACAACTTCGTGTATCGTAGGTAGCCAGTTTGCGAAAGAGCCGAATTAACAATCATTTCGGCAAGCGAGTCGAAATGGACTAAGCCGTAAACGACTGGCCTAAGGAGTGCTACTTTCAAGAACTGTTCGGTGGCTGAGGCAGCAAAGACAAGAGCCGCTGAGTAGTGGCCGTTTGCTAGAAGTTTTAGTGCTTCGTTCTGCATGCGGAAACCTGGGTGTGTAATAGCAGGATTTCGCAAGTAGTATGACTGCAGCCGATCTGTGGTGAATTCAGAGATCGCTTGTTCTCGATGCTCTGGATATAGTTCCTGGGACATTCGCTCATATGCTTCGTCCCACGCAGCATCAGTTGGATCGTAGCTCATGACTTTGCAGGTCTGATAGGTATTTGTCGGGGAAGATAAAGGGACCGGAATCGAATTCTCTAGTCTTTTAGAACTGCCTCATAGAACTGCTTCGTAAAAGGCGCCCACCGAGAATAAGGTCTAGCTTCTACAGCAGGCACTTGTGGCAATGAAGTGATTTCCGAGTTAAAGCGAGTTAAAGGGGTCAGTTAAAGGGGTCAGCTTCGCATTAGTCTGAGCACAATCGAAGCTGCACCTTTAATTCGCGGGTCCGGCTGGCTGCCGGGTTTGCAAAAGGGTTTGCATACTGAAACTGATATGCCTCTACAAGCCGGCGCAGCCAGGAAGCCATTTGGCGATTGATTTCATCAGATTTTCTTGGTTGTTCTCTTTCTCTCTAAAAACCGGCTGCGGCACCTTCGCAGAAAACCTACGGCAGAGCGCCTCTCCCTTATTTCCAACAAACGACACAAGCTCAAGGGCAATTTCATCTGAATCTTGGTAGAACCCAATGATTCGCCCGTGAGATATTGATGAGCCTTTCAATGTGACCTCGCTAACTAGAGCCCCATGTCGAGAGTATTTCTGAATCGTAAAATCATCATTGCTTGAAAGAGTTTTTCGACCTAGGAGCCAAATGGCATCATCCGAACAAAGCATCCGGTCTGGGGATGCCATCGCTGAGACGCTACAGCGATTACCTTCTTCAGAATCAAAAAGTATCGCAGTCCCAGTTAGCGCAATTTCTCCCGGATTTACTTCGCTATACGTTGAGTTGGATTCCATTTTGCCGACACAATTGTATTGTTGCTTCCAAAGTGGATTACGGATATCCGGGAAAACATTGGTTAATTTCTTCACTGGTAAAGCAGGTATCGAGTCCAGATAGACAATTTGTGGCGTTATATCACTTCGGCATGGCAACGGCCTATTCGGATCAAAGGTGCCCTGAGGAATGAATGTCTGATCAATTAGCGTCTTTTCCGTAATGTCGTCAGGGCAGTGTTTGCCATGGAACATTTCATCACCCTGTCTAAAATATTGCGTCATTTCGCTAAGACGTTTCTTATCTGAAATACGTTCAATCCAGGTCGTGTACTTGTAAACTGCCGCGCCATAAGGTCTGGAAAAAACGTGGCTCTTCATAATTCTGTAGTCGTCTAAGATTTTTCGCCCTTGGTCATAGTGGGCCCAATTTGTTTCTTCGGGAACCGCAAATTTTCCCCGCCCGAGTTGAATCTTCTCGTAGACACGAATTCCCCCATCTGCTTTGCACATTGGCGCGATTGACCAGTCCGCGAGCGTTCTAGGGACAAGTGTGGGTCCAAGCAGCACTACGGGGACCGCTATGACGGCGATGAAAATGACGAGTAAACACCCAAATCCCTTACGAGCAGATTGTGGCTCGGATGTCACGGTTGCACCCAACAATTATTTAACTGGCCCCGCGGGGCCGTATATGAATTGCTCTTCATGCAACCATTATGCCCGCACGATCCATGACATGCGAGAAATACTGGCGACCTATTATCACAATAGGCCGGACACAAGATTGTTGATTGTCAGCTGTCGAGCACACTTCTAGAAGGTCTGCTCTTTGTCGAAAGCTTCAATAGCCGCTTGACTGATTCGACTTCTGCATCGGCCGACCACCGGCCCCACGCAAGCCTCCACGCCGTATTACAGAGACTGACTTTTCCGCCCCCCAGACTACAGGCAGGCGCCCGCCGAGCGCTGCCTGGGTGTTCTCGAAACCGCAGTGACGTCCTAGCGCGCCGAGGAAGGCGCGCCGGGGACGGGGGCCGGGCGTTCGCCGCCCTCGTCTTCGCCTTCGCCTTCGAACGGATCCTTGCCGAGGAGCGGCCGCGCGGCGTTCATCACCACCAGGATGCTGCTCGCCGACATCGCCGCGGCGGCGACGAGCGGGCTGAGCAGGCCGGTGGCCGCCAGCGGGATGGCGATGGCGTTGTAGGCGAGCGCCCAGCAGAGGTTCTGGCGGATGCGCCGGCGCGTGACGCCGATGAGGAGGAAGGCTTCGAGCACGCGCTCGAGGCGCTTGCCGGGGATGACGATGTCGGCGGCCTCGGCGGCCAGCGCGGTGGGCGCGCCGAAGGCGATGCCGAGGTCGGCCTCGGCCAGCGCCGGCGCGTCGTTGCTGCCGTCGCCGATCATGGCGACGCGGCCCTGCGCCTTGAGCCGGCGGATGACGGCGGCCTTGGCTTCGGGCGGGACGCCGGCGTGCACTTCGTCGACGTGCTGGCGGTAGCCGTTGGGATGCTCGGCGCCGGTGAGCAGCACGACGCGGCAGTGGCGGCGCAGCGACTCGACGACGCGGTCCCAGGCCGGGCGCGAGCGGTCGCGCGTGAGGATGGCGCCTTCGGCGGCGCCGTCCCAGCCGACGTAGGAGACGACGGCCTCGCCGTGGCGGCTCTGCTCGGCGCGGGCGGCGAGCGCCTCGGGCACCGTCCAGCCGAGCGTGGCGAACAGCGCGCGGCTGCCGACGGCGATGCGCTTGCCGCCGACCGCGGCGACGGCGCCGCGGCCCGGGTGGAGCTCGACCTCGCCGGCGCTGCGGCCGGCGTCGAGCCGGGCGATGGCGCGCGCCACCGGGTGCGGCGAGTGCCGCTCGACGGCGGCGGCGCGGGCGGCGAGCTCGGCCGAGCCGATCACTTCGACCACCGCCATCTCGCCACTGGAGAGCGTGCCGGTCTTGTCGATTGCGACGACGTCGACGCGCGGCGACTTCTCGAAGAGGTCGGGGCCGGTGACGACGATGCCGCGGCGCAGCGCTGCGCCGATCGCCGCGGCGGTGGTGAGCGGGATGGCGAGGCCGAAGGTGCACGGGCAGGAGACGATGAGCGTGGCGAGCGCGGCCAGCAGCGCCTTCTCCGCCCCCGCGCCGGCGAGCAGGAAGCCGGCGCCGACCAGCGCCGCCAGCGCCAGCACGCCGGGCACGAAGCGGCGCGAGAGGCGGTCGACGCGGGCCTGCAGCCCGGTGCTCGCGCTCTGCGTGTTCCAGAGGATGCGGGCGAGGTTGGCCATGCGGCTTTCCACCTGCGGGCCGGTGTCGATCTCGAGGTTGCCCTCGAGCAGGCGGCTGCCGCCGAGCACCTTCTCGCCCTCGCCGCGCGACACCGGAAAGGGCTCGCCGGTCATCAGCGATTCGTCTACCGCGCCACGGCCGGCGACGATGCTGCCGTCGACGGGGACGGCCTCGCCCTGGCGCACGAAGACGCGGTCGTGCGGGCGCACTTCGTCGAGCGGACAGTCGAGATACTGGCCGCCGCGCAGCACGCAGGCGCGCGGCGCCCAGGCCTGCAGGATGGACTGCAGCGATTCGGTGGCGCGCGCGCGGGCGCCGCGCTCGAGGTAGCGGCCGATGGTGACGATCATGACCAGCGTGCCGGCCACCTCGAAATACAGGTCGATGGAGCGGTTGAAGAACTGGATGATGCTGTAGCCGTAGGCCGCGAGGATGGCCAGGGCGAGCAGGACGTCCATGTTGGGCAGGCGGGCGCGCAGGCCGATCCAGGCCCCGCGCAGGATCGGCCAGCCGACGAAGAACACCAGGATCGTCGTCAGGAAGAACAGGAAGACCGGCACGGCCGTGAAAGCGAGCCGGCGCATCGCGCCGTAGTCGTCCACCGTCAGCCAGCCGCCATGGATCGGGTAGATGAAGATGAAGGTCAGCATCATCACCAGCGAGGCGGCGGTGACGCCGGACACGAGGCGCAGCAGGTCGAGCCCCTCTTCGTGCTCCGGCGCCGGCTCGCCGCGCAGCCGGGCGCGATAGCCGTGGCGGCTGAGGAGCCGCGGCAGTTCGGCCTCCTTCACCTGCGCCGGGTCGTAGGCGATGCGGGCGGTGGCGGTGGCGTAGCTGGAGGCGACGTCGAAGACGCCGGGGTGCTTCAGGGCGAGCTTGCCGATGAGGAATTCGCAGGAGGCGCAGTGCATGCCGTCGATCCAGAGGAAGGCCTCGCGGCTTCCGGGCGGCGGCGCCGTCTCGCGCGGACTGACTTTTGCCGCGACGAGGGCATCCTCGCCGAAGGCGCGATACACCTCGCGGCAGCCGATGCAGCAGAAGTCGTGGCCGGCGTCGGAAACCGGCGGTTTCGGCAGGGGCAGGCCGCAGAGCGTGCAGGGCATCGGGATGGCGCCAAAAAAAAACGTCCGCATCGCTGCGGACGCTTCGGTTTGCCGGATCGTCTTATGCCCGGGCCAGCTCGCCCATGGGCGCGGAGATCTCGCGCGACTTCATCA
>CAJPFL010000296.1 GCA_905339315.1 Rhodocyclaceae bacterium | reverse complement strand
CGACAGCGGCAAGGAAGTGGAAATCTTCCTGCTCAATCAGGGCATTCGCTTCGACCAGAACGAGCCGAGACGCGGCGGTGCCGAGGTTCCTGAGTGTGTGCTCACGTTCGAATGGAACGAGATTCCCGTTAGGCTTTCCCTGTTCGAGCCCGATGCCGAGCGTGCCCAGAAGCGGCGCAATGGAAGGATTTCCGAGCGCGCCCGCCTGTCTTCAGTGGAAGCCCTGCTGAAAGCCCCGACCGCATGAGCAAGGTCGTTCGCCATTCCCTGCTGATCATTGCCGTGTCGCTGCTGGCCGCAACCGCAGGCTATTTTTATGGCAGCCCGCAACCCGCCACCCCGCCCCCCGCCGAGGCCGCTCCGACTGCTGACGCGCCGGCTCGGCTGCTGGCCCTGACCCTGCCCGACCTGGACGGCAGACCACAGCCGATTTCCCAGTGGAAAGGCAAAGTGCTGGTCGTCAACTTCTGGGCGACCTGGTGCGCTCCCTGCAAGGAAGAAATGCCGGAATTTTCTAGGATAAACAGTAAATACGCTGAAAAAGGCATTCAATTTGTAGGCATCAGCATCGATTCTGCAGAGAAAGTGCTGGCCTTCCAGAAGGACACTCCGGTTTCCTATCCCCTGCTCATCAGCAATCTGGAATCGCTTGCACTTTCGAGTGATTTTGGCAATCGCGCCAAAGCCTTGCCATTTACCGTCATCCTCCGTGCAGACGGTCGCCCGCAACGGGTCAAGCTGGGGAAGTTCGCCACGCCCGACCTGGAAAAGGCCATTGAGTCGGCGCTCCAGCCAGACTGACTTTCCAGGATTACCCCGTTAATTCTGGACAATTTGCAGTGAATTACGGCAAACTTGCACGCATGAGCGCCAAGAAAGCCGGCCCCAAGACGGCCAAGATTGCCAAAGGCAAGCAACGCATCCTGGTCCTGCATGGTCCGAACCTGAACCTGCTTGGTCTGCGTGAACCGGGTATCTATGGGCATGAGACGCTGACCGACATCAATGCCTCGCTCGCCAGCCAGGCCAAGGCGGCCTCGGTCGAACTGATCGCCTTCCAGAGCAACCACGAAGGCGACCTGGTCGATCGCATCCAGGCGGCCCGCAGCGAGGGGGTGGCCTTTATCGTCATCAACCCGGGCGGCTACACCCACACCAGCATCGCCCTGCGCGATGCCCTGGCGGCGGTGGCCATTCCATTCGTCGAAGTGCATCTTTCGAACATCCACGCGCGCGAACCCTTCCGCCGGCATTCCTATTTCTCGGATATCGCCGCCGGCGTCATCTGCGGGCTGGGCAGCCACGGCTACCGGCTGGCCCTCGACTTCGCGCTCAACCGCATTCGCTAGTGTCCGTTCCGCAGCGGGGCTCATGGACGGCCGCTGCGGCGTTCTTTAATGGAGGGAGAAAACAATGGACCTCAGAAAACTGAAGGCCTTGATCGATCTGGTGGAAAAGTCCGGCATCGCAGAACTGGAAATCACGGAAGGGGAGGAAAGGGTGCGCATTGCCAAGCAGGGCGGCTCGGCGCCAGCACCCTCCTTCCATATGCACCACGCCAGCCCGGCGCCGCAGGCAGCGCCCGTCGCGGCGCCCGCGGCAGTCGCCGAGCCGGTCGCCGCCGCCGAACCGGAAGGCCATGCCGTCAAGGCGCCGATGGTCGGCACCTTCTACCGTTCTTCCACGCCCGGCGGCCAGTCTTTCGTCGAGGTCGGCCAGAGCGTCAAGGCCGGCGACACGCTCTGCATCATCGAGGCCATGAAGCTCATGAACGAGATCGAGGCCGACGCCTCGGGCGTGATCAAGGCCATCCTGGTCGAAAACGGCCAGCCGGTGGAATATGGCCAGCCCCTCTTCATCATCGGCTAACTCCCCTCTATGTTCGAAAAGATCCTCATCGCCAACCGCGGTGAAATAGCCCTGCGCATCCAGCGCGCCTGCCGCGAAATGGGCATCAAGACGGTGGTCGTGCACTCCGAGGCCGACACCGAGGCCAAGTACGTCAAACTCGCCGACGAATCCGTGTGCATCGGTCCGGCCCCCTCCTCGGCCAGCTACCTCAACATCCCGGCCATCATTTCGGCTGCCGAGGTCACCGATGCCGAGGCCATCCATCCCGGTTACGGCTTCCTTTCGGAAAACGCCGACTTTGCCGAACGGGTGGAAAAATCCGGCTTCGTCTTCATCGGCCCGCGGCCGGAAACCATCCGCCTGATGGGCGACAAGGTATCCGCCAAGGACGCCATGAAGACGGCCGGCGTGCCCTGCGTGCCCGGCTCGGATGGCGCCCTGCCGGAAGACCCCAAGGAGATCGTCAGGACCGCCCGCGCCGTCGGCTACCCCGTCATCATCAAGGCGGCGGGTGGTGGCGGCGGGCGTGGCATGCGCGTCGTGCACACCGAGGCGGCGCTGCTCAACGCCGTCACCATGACCCGCAGCGAGGCCCAGGCCGCCTTCGGCAATCCGATGGTGTACATGGAGAAATTCCTCGAGAACCCGCGCCACATCGAATTTCAGGTGCTGGCGGATTCCTACAAGAATGCCGTCTGGCTGGGCGAGCGCGACTGTTCCATGCAGCGCCGCCATCAAAAGATCATCGAGGAAGCGCCGGCCCCCGAAATTGCCCGACGGCTCATCACGCGCATCGGCGACCGCTGCGCCGAGGCCTGTCGCAAGATCGGCTACCGCGGCGCCGGCACCTTCGAGTTCCTCTACGAGAACAACGAGTTCTATTTCATCGAAATGAACACCCGGCTGCAGGTCGAACACCCGGTGACCGAGTTCATCACCGGCATCGATCTGGTGCAGCAGCAGATCCACGTCGCCGCGGGCGAGAAGCTCGCATTGCGCCAGCGGGATATCGAACTGAAGGGGCATGCCATCGAGTGCCGCATCAACGCCGAGGACCCCTACAAGTTCACGCCCTCGCCGGGCCGCATCGCCTCCTATCACCCCCCCGGCGGGCCCGGCATTCGCGTCGATTCGCATGTCTATAGCGGCTACACCGTGCCGCCGCACTACGATTCGATGATAGGAAAGGTCATTGCCTACGGCGACACCCGCGACCAGGCCATACGCCGCATGCGCATTGCCCTCTCGGAAATGGTGGTCGAAGGCATCAAGACCAACATCCCGCTGCATCAGGAACTGATGCACGACCATCGCTTCATCAAGGGCGGCACCAGCATCCACTACCTCGAACACAAGCTGGCCGCGAAGGACGAGGCGGTCAAGGGAAAATAATGTGGCTGTCGGTCGCGTTTGCCACGGACGCCGAACACGCCGAGGCGCTCTCTGATGCCCTGCTGGCGCGGGGGGCCCTTTCGGTCGGCGTCGAGGACGCCGATGCCGGCACCGAGCGCGAAACGCCGCAGTTCGGCGAGCCAGGCCACTCGCCCGCGCCGCTGTGGGCGCACAGCCGCATCGTCGCCCTGTTCGACAAGGCCGCGGATGTCCCCCTGATTGCCGCCGCCGCCGCGGGCGAGGCAGGACTCGGCGCCACCCCGCCTTACGACATCACGGAAGTTGCCGAACAGGACTGGGTGCGACTGACCCAATCCCAGTTCGAGCCGATCCGCATCAACGAACGCCTGTGGATCGTTCCTTCCTGGCATGAGGCGCCGGATCCGCAGGCGATCAACCTGGAACTCGATCCCGGCCTTGCCTTCGGTACCGGCAGCCACCCGACGACCCGGTTGTGCCTGGAGTGGCTTTGCAGTCACGTGCAAGCCGGCGCCAGCGTGCTCGATTACGGTTGCGGTTCAGGTATATTAGCCATTGCCGCAGCAAAACTCGGGGGGGCGCGCGTGGTCGGCGTCGACATCGACGATAACGCCCTCGTCGCGGCCGCCGGCAATGCCGGCCGCAACCACGCGACGGTGCAACTCGCTCACTCCAGGCATCCGCTCGACATGTCCTTCGACATCGTGGTCGCCAACATCCTCACCAACCCGCTCTGCGTGCTCGCGCCCCTGCTCACCGAGCGCGCCCGGCCCGGCGCACTGATTGCACTCTCGGGCATCCTTTCCGCGCAGGCCGAGCAGGTCCGGCAGGCCTATCGGCCCGCGTTCGACCTGACCGTCTGGGCCGAACGGGAAGGGTGGATTCTGCTGGAGGGCGTGCGCAAATGATGCTGACCCGCTGCCCTGGGTGCAGCACGGCCTTCCGCGTCACGCCGGAACAACTCAAGGCGCGCGCCGGCAAGGTGCGTTGCGGCCACTGCAGCGCCGTCTTCAACGCGCTGGAAATGCTGGAGGATGCGCCACCAGCCGTGGAGGCCGTTGAAGCGGCAGCGCCTCCCCCGGAAGCGGCCCCGCCAGCATCCGTCGAATCGGCACAAGCCGAACCGGTTGTTGAAAACAGCCCGCCGGCAACGACCGAATCCGCGCCCGGGGAAGTTGCGGCCAATAGCGAGTCCGTCGACATTCTGCTGGATGACATCGGCAGCAATGCCGAAGCTCCCTCCTCGCGTGGGCGCCTGCTGGCCTGGAGCCTGGCGGTCCTGGTCGTGCTGGGCATATTCGTGGTTCAGGCCGCCTATGTCTTCCGTGCCGAACTGGCCCAAGCCGAACCAGATCTGCGGCCGTTGCTGCAGGAAATGTGCAGTGTGCTCGAATGCGACATTCCCCTCCCCCGCAAGGCAGACCTCGTCGGCATCGAGGCATCGGACCTGCATCCCGACCCGCAGCAGAAGCCCCTGCTGGTGCTGGCAGCCACCCTGAAGAACCGCGCACCCTTCGCGCAGGAATACCCGCACCTGGAACTCACGCTCACCGATGTGCGCGACCAGCCCGTTTTGCGCAAGGTACTCTCTCCGGCCGAATACCTTGCCCAGGGTACCAATGTCCAGGAGGGTTTCGCCGCCAATGGCGACCTGATGGTCATCCTCCGGCTGGATGCCAGCGGCGTCGCTGCCAGCGGCTACCGACTTTACCTGTTCTATCCCTGACGGCGACGGATATGGTTTGTATATTGATGTTTCAATAGTAAACTATCGTTTTCAAACCGAGCAGGAGAGTTCCATGACCACAGTCACGCTGGGCGGCAACCCCATTCATCTTGGCGGCGAATTCCCGAAAACCGGCAGCGCCGCGCCGGCCTTCTCGCTGGTCGCCGCCGACCTGCGCGACCTGACCTTGAAGGACTTCGCCGGCAAGCGCAAGGTGCTCAACATCGTGCCGAGCCTGGACACGCCGGTCTGCGCCACCTCGACGCGCAAGTTCAACGAGCAGGCCGGCAGCCTGCCCAACACCGTGGTGCTGGTGATCTCGGCCGACCTGCCCTTCGCCATGAAGCGTTTCTGCGAGACCGAAGGCCTGAAGAACGTCGTCTCCCTGTCGACCATGCGCGGCCGCGAATTCCTGAAGAACTACGGCGTCGGCATCGAGGACGGCCCGCTCGCCGGCATCACCGCGCGCGCGGTCGTCATCATCGACGAGAACGACAAGGTGGCCTACACCGAGCTGGTGCCGGAGATCAAGCAGGAGCCGAACTACGACGCGGCGCTCGCCGCGCTGAAGTAGGTCGGCATACAGGACGATCCGGGCAGCCGGCCACCGGAGGCCGGCTGCTATAATCGCGCCTCGATTTTAAGGAGGCATGCGATGCGCACGCTGATCTGCGGCTCGATGGCTTACGACACCATCATGGTGTTCCACGACCGCTTCAAGAACCACATCCTGCCCGACCAGCTGCACATCCTCAACGTCGCCTTCCACGTGCCGGACATGCGGCGCGAGTACGGCGGCTGCGCGGGGAACATCGCCTACAGCCTGAAGCTCCTCGGCGGCGAGCCCCTCGTCATGGCCACCGTCGGCGAAGACAGCGGCCCCTACCTGCAGCGGCTGGAGCGCCTGCAGCTCGATCGCAGCCACATCCAGGAAGTGCCATCGACCTTCACCGCCCAGGCCTTCATCACCACCGACCTCGACGACAACCAGATCACCGCCTTCCACCCGGGGGCGATGAATTTCTCGCACCTCAACCATGTCGCCGATGCGCAGGGACTGACTATCGGCATCGTCGCGCCCGA
>CAJPFL010000295.1 GCA_905339315.1 Rhodocyclaceae bacterium | reverse complement strand
ATCGCGACCGGCACCACGAACTTTCGGCTGGATTCGTCCAGGCCGATCTCGATCTTCTTCACGGTGCCGACCTTGACGCCGAGGAAGACCACCGGCGCGCCCACCTGCAGGCCGTGCGCCGCACCCTCGAAATACAGCATGTGCTGGCTGTTCTTGCGAAACCAGTCGTCGCCGGCCACCAGCAGAATGGTGACGACAGACAGCGCGATGGCGCCAAGGACGAAGGCGCCGATGAGGGCGGGGTCGGCTTTTCTGCTCATTCAGAACCTCGGGTGAGAAAGTGGCGCACCTTGGCGTCGCCGGAAGCCAGCGCCTGGCGCGGGTTGCCGGTGGCGATCATGGTGTGGGTGTCGGCATCCAGGTAGATCGAGTCGCTGCCAATGGCGAGGATGCTCGCCAGGTCGTGGGAAATGACGATGATGGTGGCGCCCAGGCTGTCGCGCAACTCGAGGATGAGGTCGTCGAGGCGGCGCGCCGTGAGCGGGTCGAGGCCGGAGGAGGGCTCGTCGATGATGAGGATGTCCGGATCGAGCGCCATGGCCCGCGCCAGGCCGGCCCGCTTCTTCATGCCGCCGGAAAGTTCGGAGGGATAAAAGTCCTCGAAGCCCGCCAGCCCGACCAGCGCCAGCTTGAAGGAGACGATCTCGGCGACGCGTCCGGGTGGCAGTCCCGTGTACTCGGCCAGCGGCAGCGCCACATTCTCCGCCAAGGTGAGCGAACTCCACAGCGCGCCGCCCTGGAACAGGATGCCGAGGCGGCGCTTCATGCGCTCGCGGTCTTCCTCCGCCGCACTCCAGAAATCCTCGCCGCCGTAGCGCACGCTGCCGGCGACGGGGCGCTGCAGGCCGATCAGGGCGCGCATCAGCGTCGTCTTGCCGCAGCCATTGCCGCCCATGATGACGAAGACGTCGCCCTGCCGCACGCGGAAGTCGATGCCGCGCTGCACGACGAAATCGCCGTAGGCCATGGACAGGTTGCTGACTTCGATGTGCGCCGGCCGGTCCATCAGATGTCCAGCTGGTAATAGACGATGGTCATCACCGAGGCGGCGATGGTGATGAGCAGGATGCCGGTCACCACCGCCGAGGTCGCCGCCTCGCCCACTGCCTCGGCGCTGCGGCCGCATTGCATGCCGCGCAGGCAGCCGGCGAAAGCCACCATGGCGCCGTACACCGTGCCCTTCGACAGGCCGACCCAGAAGTGCTTGAGTTCCAGCGCGCGCAGCGTCTCGTTGTAGTACTCGAACAGGCTGATGTCGAAAATGGTGACCGACACCACCAGTCCGGCGAACATGCCGACGAAACCCGAGTAAAGGGTGAGCAGCGGCACCATCAGCATCAGCGCCAGCATGCGCGGCAGGACGAGAAAATCCACCGGCGAGATGCCCAACGTGCGGAAGGCGTCGATCTCCTCGTTGACCTGCATGGTGCCGAGCTGGGCGGCGAAGGCGGCGCCGGTGCGCCCGGCGATGATGATGCCGGTCATCAGCGCACCGACCTCGCGCACCATGCCGATCGCCACCAGGTCGGCGATGAAGACCTGCGCGCCGACGAGCTTCAGCTGGTCGGCGCCGAGATAGGCGAGGATGAGGCCGACGAGGAAGCTGATCACCGAGACGATGGGCAGCGCCCGCGGTCCGACCTGCTCGATCTCCAGCCACATGTCGCTCGCGCGAAAGCGGGCGCGGCCGGCAAACAGCCGGAGGAAGGACAGAATGATCTCGCCGAGGAAGCGCAGCATGGCCGGCGCGCCACGGATCAGGTCGAGCGTTGCCGCGCCGACACGGGCAGGCAGGGATTGCGCGGCGGCGGCGCGTGGCGGCACCTTCTGTTCAGGCACGGCGGCGGCCATCGCCAGCAGGCGGCGCAGGCCCTCGGGCAGGCCGTCCTGGTCGACGGCGATGCCGCGTGCGGCACAGGCCTTCAGCACGCCGCTCAGAAAGGTGAGCAGGCCGGAATCCCAGTCGCCCAGCGCAGCGGTGTCGAAAGTCAGCCTGCGCAAGGCGGCGGACAGTTCGCGCTCGATGGCTTCCTGCGAGGGCAACGTCTCATCGAGGCACCAGCGGCCGGCCAGCACGACCGTCAGGCCGTCCTCGGCCGGCCGCCGCAGTGCGAGCCTCTGCCCCGCCTCCCCGGCGGCATGCGACTCAACAGCATTTGTCATGGGGCACATCCTAATCGGGGCGGGGCACCGTCACAAGCCCGGGACGGGGACACGCAAGATTGTCCGTCCTGCGACTGTGCAAGCGAAGCGGATGGGGTAACATTCGCCCGTTCCCACACAAACGGAGCCTGCGATGGGCTGTCACGTCACGGTTGTCACCGGCAACGGCGAGCGGCACGAGTTCGATCTGCACGACGCCGATCTGGCCGGCATGGATGCGCGCCAGGCGCAGGAATGGCTGGGGAAGGAATTCGAGGCGGCCGGCTGCGTGCCGACCAACCCCGTCGGCAAACTGCTGCTGGCCGACAAGATCCTCTGTCTGGCCAAGACGCAGAAGGATGCCGCCTACGCCGAACCGACGCCGTGGGTGCAGAGCTTCGTGCGCGCCGCCGCCACTGCGATCGGACGCGCCGTGCTCACCATCGATCTCGGCAACCACTCTCTCGGATACTGAAAAAAGAACGGGGGCCGAAGCCCCCGTTCCCCCTCCTCCCACGGCAGACCTTTTGTCTGCCTCGCCTTGTGCTGTCCGGCTGGTTTCGTTATCGGGTGCGCGGATTCTGCACACTTCCCCGCCCCGGGTCAATGTGCACTGCGGCGCAACCCCAGCAGGGGGCCGGCCAGGCCCGCCACGACCAGCAGCAGCACTGCGGCATTGCCCCAGCGAACATATGGCGTCGCGCCGCCGTAGCCACTTACCTCGCCGAGCAGCACGCCTTCACCGAAGGGCGGCAGCATGCGCTCGACGCGCCCGCGCGGATTGACGATGGCAGTCATGCCGGTGTTGGTGGCGCGCAGCATGAAGCGGCCGGTTTCCAGGGCGCGCATCTGGGCGATCTGCAGGTGCTGCGGCTGGGCCAGCGAATCGCCGAACCAAGCCGTGTTGGAGAGATTCACCAGCAGCGTCGCCTCGGGCAGGGCGCGGATGACCTCCTCGCCGAAGACGTCCTCGTAGCAGATGTTCACCGCCACCTTCTCGCCGGCGATGGCCAGCGGCGGCTGGACGGCGGCGCCGGGGGTGAAATTCGACATCGGGATCTTCAGCAGCGCCATCGTCCAGGCGAAGGCCGGCGGCGTGAACTCGCCGAAGGGCACCAGATGCTGCTTGCTGTAGGTCTGCGGGCCGTTCGCCGAAAACGTCACGGCGCTGTTGTAGTAGCGGCCCTGCGCGTCCTGCGCGGCGATGCCGAGCAGGACGTTGCCGGCCAGCGCGAGCGCCGGCCGGCGCAGTTCCGCGACGTAATCGCGCGGCAACTGGTCGAGCATCAGCGGCAGTGCGGTTTCCGGCAAGACGATGAGCTGCGCCGGATGGGCGCGTGCCAGCCGCAGGTAAGTGTCGAGCGATTGCTGCAGGCGCTCGGGCTTCCATTTCAGGCTCTGCTCGATGTTCCCCTGCAGCAGGCTCACGCTGAGCGGCCTGCCGGCTGGCTGCGTCCATTCGATGCGCATCAATCCGGCGCCGACTGCCAGCAGCGCCACGATCGCGACGCCCGTCTGCAGCCAATGCCGGCGTTCGCCGAAAGTCAGTCCCGCGAGGACGGCAATCAGCGCGGCAACAAAGCCCACGCCATACACGCCGAGCACGGGGGCGAAGCCTGCCAGCGGACTGGGCGGCGTCTGGGCGTAGCCGAAGGCCAGCCAGGGAAAGCCTGTCAGCACCCAGCCGCGCAGCCATTCGGTCAGCGTCCAGGCGGCGGCGGCCAGCAGCGCATCCGTCCACACGCGATCGCGGCGCAGCCTGGCGAAGAGGAAGCCTGCCAGGGCCGGAAACAGCGCCAGCAGGCAGCAGAACAGAAAGGCTGCCAGTCCGGCCAGCAACGGCGGCATGCCGCCGAAGACATGCAGGCTGACATACACCCACGAGACGCCGGCCAGGAACAGGCCGGCGCCGAAGGCGAAACCGAGGCTGGCCGCCCGGCGCGGCGAAGCCTGCCGCCAGAGCCACGCCAGCGCCGCCAGGGCGAGGATCGGCAGGGGAAACAGCTGGAAGGGGGCAAAACCGAGAACCGCGGCGGCGCCAAGGAGGAACGCCACAGCGAAATGCAGCGTCGCCCGGCTCATGCCGCCGCTTGCGGCCGATCCACCAGCAGCGTGTGCACCCGCCGGCTGTCGGCCCGCAGCACCTGGATGCGCAGGCCGCCGACTTGCACGACCTCGCCGCGCTTGGGCAGGCGGCCGAGTTGATGGATCACCATGCCGCCGACGGTATCGTATTCCGCGTCGCTGAAATGCGTGCCGAAGGCGGCGTTGAAATCGGCGACCGCGGTGGTGGCCTTGACGCGGTAATGGCCAGCCTGGTCGAGCAGGATGTTGTCGGCAGCCTCGTCGAAATCGTATTCGTCCTCGATGTCGCCGACGATCTGCTCGAGCACGTCCTCGATGGTCACCAGCCCGGCGACGCCGCCGTATTCGTCCACGACGATGGCCATGTGGTTGCGCGAGGCGCGGAATTCTCGCAGCAGCACGTTGAGGCGCTTCGAGTCGGGAATGAAGATCGCCGGGCGCAGCATGTCGCGCACGGCGACGTCCTCGCCGGCATGCAGGCGCAGCAGGTCCTTGGCAAGCAGGATGCCGATCACGTCGTCCTTGTTCTCTCCGGTGACGGGAAAGCGCGAATGCGCCGTCTCGATCGCCTTCGCCGTCATGGCCGTGGCGGAATCGGCGATCGAGATCACTTCCATCTGGGCGCGCGGGATCATGATGTCGCGCACCTGCATGTCGGAAACGGCCAGCGCGCCCTCGATGATGGACAGGGCGTCGGCGTCGAGCAGGTTGCGCTCGAAGGCCGAGTGCAGCAGCGCAATCAGCTGCTCGCGGTCCTCCGGCTCGCGCATCAGCAGCGCGGACAGGCGTTCAAGCAGCGATGGTCGACTCGGAGAAGGTTCCATGCGGAATCAATAAGGATCGGGATAACCGAGGCCGGCCAGGATTTCACACTCCCTGTCCTCCATGGCGCGGGCGTCTGCGCCCGTCATGTGATCGTATCCCTGCAGATGCAGCATACCATGCACGACGAGGTGGGCGAAATGGGCGGGGGCCGGCTTGCACTGCTCTGCCGCCTCGCGCAACACCACCGGCAGGCACAGCACCAGGTCGCCGGCCAGCACGGGGGCGCGCGCATAGGGAAACGTCAGCACGTTGGTAGCGTAGTCCTTGCCGCGGTACTGCGCATTGAGCGACCGGCCTTCCTCCGCATCGACGAAGCGCACCGTGAGCTCGGCCGCGCCCGGATGCGTCGCCCGCACCCACTTGCGCACCTCGGTGCGCGTCGGCAGGCCCTCCGCTTTCGTCGCATACTGAACGCTCAGGCTAAGCGGCGCCGCCGTCGCGTTTCGTTTCGTGCTTTTCATAGGCATTGACGATGCGCGCCACCAGCGGATGGCGCACCACGTCCTCGGCGAGGAACTCGGTGAAGGCGATGCCGCGCACCTCACGCAGGATGCGCGAGGCCTCGATCAGCCCGCTCTTCATGCCGCGCCCGAGGTCGATCTGGGTGACGTCGCCGGTGACCACCGCCCGCGCGCCGATGCCGATGCGCGTGAGGAACATCTTCATCTGCTCCGGCGTGGTGTTCTGCGCCTCGTCGAGGATGATGAAGGCGTGGTTGAGCGTGCGCCCGCGCATGTAGGCAAGCGGCGCGATCTCGATGGCCTGGCGCTCGAAGAGCTTCGCCACCTTGTCGAAGCCCATCAGGTCGTAGAGCGCATCGTAGAGCGGGCGCAGGTAGGGATCCACCTTCTGTGCCAGGTCGCCCGGCAGGAAGCCGAGGCGCTCGCCGGCCTCGACGGCCGGGCGCGTCAGCACGATGCGGCTGACCTGGTCACGCTCGAAGGCGTCAACGGCGCTCGCCACGGCCAGATAGGTCTTGCCGGTGCCGGCCGGGCCGA
>CAJPFL010000294.1 GCA_905339315.1 Rhodocyclaceae bacterium | reverse complement strand
TGGAGTCCCTGCGCATCGACACGCACTACCGCCTGCGCGGCGACGGCCTGATCGTGCAGACGACGAAGCAGCATTTCGATCCCAACCCGCGCGGCGAGGACGCCGGCTGGGCGAAGGGGATGTTCCGGGACCTGCTGGCTTTCGGTAGCGGCTGATACCGCAACTGCCTAGGCATATCTCGTCATTCCCGCGAAAGCGGGAATCCAGAAGCAGCATGGATTCCGGGTTCCGCTGCGCGGCCCCGGAATGACGAGTTAGTGCCGCGCCCAGACCTTGGTCCGGCCGTCCGGCGCCACCAGCAGGGTGTTGAAGAACTCGCGGCGCGGGATGCGTTCGCCGCTGTTGGGATCGAAGATGGTGCAGCCGCTCTCGCAGCTGCCGTCGGCGCCGGTCGGCTCGTAGCCGGGCGCGCCCATCGGCAGGCCCGGCACGGCCAGCCCGCGCGCCTTCGGCTTTTCCTTCAGCAGCTGCTTGATGTCCGCAGCCGGCACGTGGCCCTCGACGAAATACCCTGCGACGCGCGCAGTCATGCGCGACGCGACCTCGGCCGGCACCTTGAAGCGGCGCTTCACCGCTGCCATGTCGTCGGTTTCCCTGACGGTCACCCTGAAGCCGTTCTGGCGCAGGTGCTCGGCCCAGTCGATGCAGGTCAGGCAGGGTTTCGGCACAAAAACCTCCACCGGCGGCAGGGTTTCCGCCGCCGCGGAGAGGGATGCGGCCAGCGCGGCAAGTAAAGCGAATGTTCTCAGCATGGCTCAATTCTCTTTGAATCTCATTGTCCGTGCCAATAGCGGCGGCGCGCCTCGCGCTGCAAAGTCAGCCCCGGTGACGCGGCGAACGCGACCGTCACGGCGCCGTCGCGGTCGCTGCGCAGCAATCGCGCGCCGCTCTCCTCGTAGCGCCGCAGCACCTCGGCGTTCGGATGGCGGAAGCGGTTGCGGTAGCCGACCGGGAAGATCACCGTCTTTGCCCCCACCGCCGCAATGAATTCCGGCGACGAGGAGGTGCGGCTGCCGTGGTGCGGCGCCAGCAGCACCTCCGCCCGCAGGCGTTCGCCCTGCCGCTTCGACAGCGCCTGTTCCGAAATGGTTTCGATGTCGCCCGTCAGCAGCGCGCTGCCCTGCGCGGCGCTCACCTTCAGCACGCAGCTCATGTCGTTCGCCTTGCGGGCCGGCTTGTCGTAGTCGGCCGGCTGCGGATGCAGCATCTCGAAGCGCACGCCGTCCCAGTCCCAGGCCTGGCCGTCGATGCAGGGGCGGTGGCCCGGCGCCTCGCGGAAGGGATGGTCCTCCGGCATCGAACTCGCCGTCCACGCCACCGGCAGGCCGTCGAGCAGCGACAGCGCGCCGCCGGCGTGGTCCTTGTCCTCGTGGGTGAGGATCAGGCCGTCGAGCCGGCGCACGCCGGCAGCGCGCAGGTAGGGCAGCAGGATGCGGTTGCCGCTGTTGGCGTCCGGCGAGAACTGCGGCCCGGTGTCGTAGATGAGGTCGTGCGAGGCCGTCTGTGCGTGCACGGCCAGGCCCTGGCCGACGTCGAGCACCGTCAGCCGCAGCTCGCCCGGTGCCGGCCGCGCCGGCGCCACCAGCAGCAACGGCAGCATGAGGACGGCGCCGTTCCAGCGCGCGGGAAAGCCGCGCGGCAGCAGCAGCCAGGCGCATCCCAGCACCGCCAGCAGCACGGCCCAGGCCGGCGGGGCTGGCTGCTGCCACACCGCCAGCGGCAGCCCGGCCAGCCATTCGATGAAGATCATCATCCAGAATAGAATCTGATGCGCCAGCAGCAGCAAGGCATCGAAAGGCAAGGCCGCCGCCAGCAGCGCCAGCGGCGTGATGACGAAGCTGACGAGCGGGATGGCGACGGCGTTGGCGAGGGGCGAGACCAGCGAGAACTGCTGGAACAGCGCCAGCAGCGCCGGGAGCATGCCGATGGCGATGGCCCATTGCGCCCGCCCCCACTCCGCCAGCCAGTGACCCGCTGCGAGCCGACCGGCCGAGATATAGAACAGCAGCGCGACGGCGCCGAAGGACAGCCAGAAGCCGGCCGAGAGCACCGCCCAGGGATCGGCCAGCAGCACCAGCAGCAGCGCCGCTGCCAGCACCCGGCTGCCGGATGCCGCCCGCCCCAGCCACAGCGCCAGCGCCACCACCGAGAGCATGATGAGCGTGCGCTGCGCCGGCACGCCGAAGCCGGCGAGCAGGCAGTAGGCGCAGGCCGTCGCCCAGCCGGCCGCCGCCGCGGCCTTCTGCGCCGGCAGGCGCAGCATGAGGGCCGGCCGGCGGCGCCAGAACCAGGAAACCAGCCACGCCCCCAGCGCTGCCACCATGGTGACGTGCAGCCCGGAGATGCTCATCAGGTGCGTGATGCCGGTGCGGGCGAAAAGCTGCCACAGGCCGCCGTCGATGGCGCGCTGGTCGCCCACCGCCAGCGCCACCAGCACGCCGGCGTAGTCGTGCTCCGGCAGGGCGCTCAGGAAGCGCGCGCGGACCGTCTCGCGCAAGCGCTCGACGGCATGGGCCGGGCGCCAGACGAAGGCATCGAGGCGCCGGTTGGCCTCCGCCGTGCGCACGTAGCCGGTGGCGCGCAGGCCGCGCTCGAACAGCCAGGCCTCGTAGTCGAAGCCGTGGGGATTGAGGTTGCCGTGCGGGCGCTTCAGGCGCACGCTGAGCTGCCAGCGCTCGCCGGCATGCAGCTGCGGCAGCACATGTTGCGCGTCGTCGTCCTCGGGGCGCAGGCCGGCATACCAGGCCAGGGAAATCCTCGAGGGCACGACCGCCTCGGCCTGCTCGACCGCGAACTCGAAGCGCACGCCGTTCTCGTAGCTTTGCGGCAGGCCGGCGATGACGCCGGTGATGCGGATGTCGCGCCCCTCGTTTTCCCCGGGCAGCCGGTCGGCGAGGCGCCCCTGGCCGAGCGCGGCGGCCCAGGCGAAGCCCGCCAGCAGCGCCGCCAGGCATGCCGCCAGCGCCCGCCGGCGGCCCGGCATGCGCCGGGAAGTGAAAGTCAGTCCCGCCGCGACGGCGGCCAGCGCCGCCAGCACGGGCCAGGCCGGCAATTCGGCCTGCCGCTGCAGAAACCAGATGCCGAGCGCGAAGCACAGGATTGACAATCGCATATGGGTCGGGATTGTAAGCGGGCCGCCCGTGTCACAGGCTACAATCGCGGTACATGCGCAAGCATCTCCGCAAATTCCTGCCCGACCACGAGGCCATCCGCGCCAACCGCTGGCTGGCGCCGTTCGAGAACACCCTGCTGCATCCGCGGCTGTGGCACCTCAACCGCCATTCGGCCGCCGGCGGCGCCGCCGTCGGCCTGTTCTGCGGGCTGATCCCCGGCCCCTTCCAGATGCTCGGCGCGGCCATCGGCGCCGTGGCGTTCCGCGTGAACCTGCCGCTGGCGCTGCTGACGACGCTGTACACCAACCCGCTCACCATCGTGCCGCTGTACTTCGCCGGCTACGGCCTCGGCCGCCTGGTGCTCGGCGGCGGCGGCGAGTTCGTCGCGCCGCCCGAATGGGGCGAGGCGGGAATGTGGGTCTGGATCCAGGCCCTGGCGGACTGGATGGCGCACCTGGGCAAGCCGCTCGCCCTCGGGCTGGTGCTGCTCGCCTCGCTGCTGGCGGC
>CAJPFL010000293.1 GCA_905339315.1 Rhodocyclaceae bacterium | reverse complement strand
GATGTCCGGCCACGGCACCATCGACACGGCGGTGGAAGCGACGCGCATCGGCGCGCAGGATTTTCTCGAAAAGCCGATCGCCCTGCAGAAGCTGCTCTCGTCCGTCAAGCGCGCCCTGCTGAAGGCGGCGACGCCGACGGCCCGTCCGGAACTGACCCTTGCAGCCTTCACCCGCGCCGCGCCGCTGCGCGACCTGAAGAAGCGCCTCGACCAGGTATCCGCAAAAAGCCGTGCGCTGCTGCTGAAGAGCGGCAGCGGCAGCCTGGCCGAGCTGTGCGCCCGTACCTTGCAGACGCCGGGAAAGGCCTGGCTCGACCTGGCCCATCATGGCCAGCCGCTGGCGCTCGAGGCGCTCGAACAGGCGGCCGGCGGCATGCTCTTCGCCGAAGAATTGTCGGCGCTTTCCCGCCTGCAGCAGAAGAACCTGGCATTTGCGCTCGAACGCCTGGAGAAGTTCGATCTGCGCCTGGTGGCCGCCAGCATGCTGAGCGCGGCGGAGCTGACGGCAGCCGGCTTCGACGAGGCGCTTCTGCGCCGCCTTGCGGAAGTCAGCCTCGGTGCGCCGGGACTGTCCGAGTTGAGGGACGAGGTGCCGGAGATCGCCGCGCAGACCCTCGCGCACCTGGTCGAGGCCGGCGAGGTGCCGCTGCGGCGCTTCTCCACGGCAGCGCTGAATGCCCTGCGCAACCAGGCATGGGCGGGCGGCTATGCGGAACTCAGGAACGCGGTGCGCTCGCTGGCGCTGGCGGCGCTGGAAGAGGAAATCGCCATCGAGGATGTGACGCGCCTGCTGGCGCCGCCGCCCGCCGCCGCCGCCCAGGCGCTGCCGCTCGACCTGCCGCTGCGCGAAGCGCGCGAGGCCTTCGAGCGCGTCTATTTCGAGCACCACCTGCAGCTTGAGGGGGGCAACATGACGCGGCTGGCGGAAAAGACCGGCCTGGAACGCACGCATCTCTACCGCAAGCTGAAGGCGCTGGGCATCCCGCTCGGCCGCAAGGGAGAAGAACAATGACCATCCCCCCGCCCCCCTTCCCGAGGAAGGGAGTGACTGTTGATCGCTTCGCTCACAATCAATTGGCTGCGCCTCCCCGGAACGGCCCAGCGGAGGCGCCATGAAGATCATCGTCCTCGGTGCCGGCCAGGTCGGCACCTCGGTGGCCGAAAGCCTGGTCTCGGAGGCCAATGACATCACGGTCGTCGACACCGACACGGGCCGGCTCGCCCTGCTGCAGGAGCGCCTCGACCTGCGCACCGTGACGGGCAACGCCGCCAGCCCGTCCACCCTGCGCCAGGCCGGCGCCGAGGATGCCGACCTGCTGATTGCCGTGACGCAGAGCGACCAGACCAACCTGTGCGCCTGCCGCATTGCCAAGTCCCTCTTCAACCTGCCCACACGCATCGCGCGCGTGCGCTCGGCCGACTATGTCGAGCATCCCGAGCTGCTCGACGAAGCGAACTTCGCTGTCGACTTCTCCATCTGCCCGGAACAGATCGTCACCGAATACATCGTCAAGCTGATCGAGTTTCCCGAGGCGCTGCAGGTGCTCGAGTTCGCCGACGGCCTGGTCAGCCTGGTGGCGGTGCGCGCCTTCGAGGGTGGGCCGCTCGTCGGCCACCCGCTCAAGGACCTGCGCAAGCACATCCCGCAGGTCGATGCGCGCATCGCTGCCATCTTCCGCCGCGACACGCCGATCACGCCGGAAGGCGACACGCAGGTCGAGGCCGGCGACGAGGTGTTCTGCCTGGCGGCGACCAAGGACATCCGCAAGGTGATGCGCGAGCTGCGGCGCATGGACAAGAGCGTCAAGCGCGTCATGATCGCCGGCGGCGGCAACATCGGCCACCGCGTCGTGCGCGCCATCGAAAACAACTACCAGGTGAAGGTGATCGACCGCAACAAGCATCACGCCGAGTGGCTGGCCGAGAACGTCAAGAACGCCCTGGTGCTGCAGGGCGATGCCACCGACGAGAAACTGCTCGACGAGGAGAACGTCGATCAGATGGACCTGTTCCTGGCGCTGACCAACGACGACGAGAACAACATCATGGCGGCCCTGCTGGCGAAGCGCATGGGCGCGCGCCGTGTGGCGGCGCTGATCAACCGTCGCGCCTACGCCGACCTGGTGCAGGGCAGCCAGATCGACATCGCCATCTCGCCGGCACAGACTTCGATCGGCACCCTGCTCGCGCACGTGCGCCGCGGCGACGTGGTGGCGGTGCATAGCCTGCGGCGCGGCGCGGCCGAGGCGCTCGAGCTGGTGGTGCACGGCGACGAGAAATCGTCGCAGGTGGTCGGCCGCCGCATCGAGGAGCTTCCGATCATCAAGGGCGCCACCATCGGCGCCATCGTGCGGCGCCTGCCGCGGCCGGAAACCGTGGTGCTGCGCGACGACGTGGCCGAGACGCGCCAGTTCAAGGTGATCATGGCCCACCACGACACCGTGATCCAGGCCGAGGACCACGTCATCGTTTTCGTCGTCTCGAAGAAGCTGGTGCCCAAGGTGGAGAAGCTGTTCCAGGTCGGCGTGGGCTTCCTCTGATGAGCAACGCGCTGTCGGTGCTGCGCGTCTTCGCGCTGATCCTGACGATGTTCAGCGTGACCATGCTGCTGCCGCTCGCGGCAGCGTGGATTTTCGACGACGGCGCGCAGAGCGCCTACGATGAAGGCATCGTCATCACGCTGGCAGCCAGCTTCCTCCTCTGGTGGCTGACGCGGCGGCACCGCGAGGAACTCAAGGTACGCGACGGCTTCCTGCTGGTGGTGCTGACCTGGGTCGGCCTGCCGGCCTTCGCCACCATTCCCCTGCTGGCCTACTACTGGCCTAAGCTGAGCTTCACCGACGCCTATTTCGAAACCGTCTCCGGACTGACCACCACCGGTGCCACGGTGCTGGAAGGACTCGATGCGCTGCCTTTCTCCATCAATCTCTGGCGCGCCGAGCTGGTGTGGCTGGGCGGCATGGGATTGATCGTGCTGGCGGTGGCCATCCTGCCGCTGCTCGGCGTCGGTGGCCGGCAGATTTTCAAGGCGGAGGCGCCGGGGCCGATGAAGGACGCCAAGCTCACGCCGCGCATGGCGGAAACCGCCAAGGGGCTTTGGCTCGTGTATTTCTACATCACCACTGCCTGTTTCGGTTCGCTGCTCTGGGCCGGCATGACCTGGCGCGACGCGATCATCCATACCTTCACCATCATGGGCCTGGGCGGCTTCTCCAGCCACGACGCCAGCTTCGGCTTCTTCAACTCGGTGCCGATCGAGCTGGTGACGATCTTCTTCATGACCCTGGCCGGCATGAACTTCGCCACGCATTTCCTCGCCGTGCGCGGGCGCAGCTTCTTGCCCTACAAGTGGGATCCGGAAGTGCGCTGGTTCCTGGTCGTGATGTACGCCAGTGTGCTCGGCATTGCGCTCTATCTGTGGGGCATGATGGTGTACCCCGATTTCTGGACGGCGCTGCGCTTTGCCGCCTTCAACGTGGTGTCCATCGCCACCACCACCGGCTACGCCAACACCGACTTCAACCTGTGGCCGATGTTCGCGCCGCTGTGGATGCTGTTCCTCTCAAGCTTCGCCACCTGCTCGGGCTCGACCGGCGGCGGCATCAAGATGGTGCGCGCCATCGTGCTCTACAAGCAGGTCTTCCGCGAGGTGATGCGCGCCATCCATCCCAGCGCGGTGCACCCGATCAAGCTGGGCAACGAGATCGTGGAAAACAAGATCATCTTCGCCGTGCTGGCCTTCGGCTTCATGTACATGGTGGCCATCGTCTCAATGACGCTGGCGATGTCGGCCAGCGGCCTCGACATCGTCACCGCCTTCTCGGCGGTGGTGGCCTCGATCAACAACACCGGCCCGGGGCTGAACCAAGTCGGCCCGGCGACGAACTTCGCCGTGCTGACGGACTTCCAGACCTGGGTATGCACTTTCGCCATGCTGCTGGGGCGGCTGGAGATTTTCACTTTGTTGGTGGTTCTGACGCCCGCCTTCTGGCGCAAGTAGTAAACTTGCGCGATGAACAAGCTGAAAAACGACACTTTCCTGCGCGCCCTGCTGCGCCAGCCGACCGAACACACCCCGATCTGGCTGATGCGCCAGGCCGGCCGCTACCTGCCGGAGTACTGCGAGACGCGCCGCCGCGCCGGCAACTTCATGAATCTCTGCAAGAACCCGCGCCTGGCCTGCGAGGTGACGCTGCAGCCGCTGGCCCGCTACGACCTCGACGCGGCAATCCTGTTTTCCGACATCCTGACCGTGCCCGATGCCATGGGCCTCGGCCTGTATTTCGCCGAGGGCGAGGGGCCGAAGTTCGAGCGCCCGTTGCGCGAGGAATGGGAGATCCGCAATCTTTCCGTGCCCGACCCGGGGGTGGAACTGCGCTATGTGATCGATGCGGTGGCGGAAATCCGCCGCGCCCTGGACAACTCGGTGCCGCTGATCGGCTTTTCCGGCAGCCCGTTCACCCTCGCCTGCTACATGATCGAGGGCGGCGCCTCGGAGGACTTCCGCAGCATCAAGTCCATGCTCTACGACCGACCCGACCTGCTGCACCATGTGCTGGAGGTGAATACGAACGCAGTGACCGCCTACCTCAATGCCCAGATCGAAGCCGGCGCCCAGGCCGTGATGATCTTCGACACCTGGGGCGGTGCCCTCAGCAACCGCGCCTACAAGGCGTTTTCACTGGCCTACATGCAGCGCATCGTCGAAGGCCTCAGGCGCGAGCACGGCGGCGCGCGCATTCCGAGCATCGTGTTCACCAAGGGCGGCGGACAGTGGCTGGAAGACATCGCGGCCATCGGCTGCGACGCCGTCGGCCTCGACTGGACCACCGACATCGGCGCCGCACGACGGCGCGTCGGCGACAAGGTGGCGCTGCAGGGCAACCTCGATCCGGTGGCGCTGTTCGCGCAGCCGGAAAAAATCGCCCAGGAAGCGCGCACCATCCTCGACGCCTATGGCCCGGGCAGCGGCCACGTCTTCAATCTCGGCCACGGCATTTCCCAGTTCACCCCGCCGGAGCATGTCGCGGCGCTGGTGAATGCGGTGCACGAGCACAGCCGCAAGCAGCGCCAGATCTAGCTTTCCGCAGCCCCCTTTCCGGAACCCAGGCGGGGTGCGGCCCGGCAAGAAGCCCGGCCTGGAAACCGCATAAAAAAGACGCTCCGGAAGGGCTCAGGGGGTTGACTTATGCACAATTGCTTGTTCCAGGGTTGAAAATCACCCGGTTTACAGCAGGGCCACGCTCGAAATTTCACAGTGTTGATTTTAAAGAACTTTTTTTAGATTAATTTCTGTGCAATGTGACCAAGAGCCTTGTCTGAAGCGGAGTTGGGGGCTTAAGGGAGGAATTTCCCACAAAGTTACCCACAGATTTTGTGGACAAGAATATTGCGCTTTTATTGCAGTACCTTAGCGGTGATTTCAATACTTCGCGCGAAGATGTGAAACCAAGCCTGGCGCAACAAATAATTTTCGAGATGAGTTTGCCGATCGTACGCGTTGCACTCGATGTGCCGTTGCCGGGCGGCTTCGATTACCTCGCATCCGATGCGCTTGCGAGCGACGTGGGCCGGCGCGTGAGCGTGCCCTTCGGGCGCGGCGAAAAGATCGGCGTCATCCTTGAAGTGCTGGCGGCAAGCAAACTGCCGCAGGAAAAACTCAGGCCGGTTCGCGCTATCTTGCGCGACGCACCACCACTGCCTCCCGATTGGCTGGCACTGGCGGCGTTCTGCAGCCGCTATTACCAGCATCCCCTTGGCGAGGTCATTGCGCTGGCCCTGCCGCCGGCGATGCGGCGGAGCAATGCCTTGCCGCGTTTGCCCGACCGTGAAACATTCCGCATCACCGAAGAAGGACGTCGAGTTCTGCCGGACCTGGCGCAGCGCAGCATTGCCGCACGCCTGCTCGCGGTGCTGGAGCTGAACGGCGCGATGTCACGCCGCGAGCTGCGCGCGGTTTCCGTTTCGGCCGCGAAGCAGTTGCCGGGCATGCTGGAGAAAGGCTGGCTGGTTGGTGAACGCGAAACGCCGAACCTGAAAGCGGCGGCCGGTCCGGAATTGCTGGAGGAACAACGCCAGGCGGTAATCAGCGTGACCCGGGCCTTCGGCGGTTTCGCACCCTTTTTGCTGCATGGCGTCACCGGCAGCGGCAAGACCGAAGTGTATTTGCGCCTGATCGAGCAGACGCTTGAACGTGGCGGCCAGGCGTTGTTATTGGTGCCGGAAATCGCCCTGACGCCGCAACTCGAGGCGAGGGTGAGCAGTCGCTTTCCCGGCGCGCGGCTGGTGAGCCTGCACAGCAGCCTGGCCGATGGCGCCAGGGGAGCGGGATTTCTCCAGGCCCTGAACGGCGAGGCAGACATCGTGCTCGGCACGCGACTGTCGGTGTTCACCCCGCTGCCGCGGCTGGCGCTGATCGTGGTGGATGAGGAACACGATCCTTCCTTCAAGCAGCAGGAGGGCATGCGCTACTCGGCGCGCGACGTGGCGGTGTGGCGGGCGAAGCAATGCGGCGTTCCGATCGTCCTCGGTTCGGCGACGCCCTCGCTGGAAACCTGGGCCGCCGCGCAATCCGGCCGCTATCGCCTGCTGGAACTGTCGTGCCGGGCGGTGGCCGAAGCCATGCCCGCCGTGCGCTGCGTCGACACGCGCCGCGAGAAGTTGCAGGACGGCATGAGCGAGCACTTGCTGCGCGCCATCGCCTCGCGGCTGGAGCGCAAGGAACAGAGCCTGATCTTCCTCAACCGGCGCGGCTACGCACCGGTGCTGGCCTGTCCTTCCTGCGGCTGGGTCAGCCGCTGCCCGGCGTGTGCGGCGAACATGGTGGTGCACCTGGCCGATAAACGGCTGCGCTGCCACCACTGCGGCCGCGAGGCGCACATCCCCGTCGCCTGCCCGACCTGCGGCAACCAGGACATCCATCCCTTCGGCCGCGGCACGCAACGGTTGGAAGAAGCGCTGACCGCGCGCTTTCCCGGGGCGCGCATCCTGCGGGTGGACCGCGACAGCGCCAAGAGTCAGTCCCGCTGGCACGCCGTGCTCGAGGCCATCCACAAGGGCGAGGCCGACATCCTGGTCGGTACGCAGATGCTGGCCAAGGGCCACGATTTTCCGCTGCTGACCCTGGTCGGCGTGCTGAACGCCGACGCCGCCCTCTTCGCCGCCGACTTCCGCGCGCCGGAACGGCTGTTCAGCCAGCTGATGCAGGTCGGCGGCCGCAGCGGCCGCGCGGCGCTGCCGGGCGAGGTGCTGATCCAGACGCAGTATCCCGACCATCCGCTCTACCGCGCCCTCACCCATCACGACTACCCCGCCTTCGCCGCCACCCAGCTGGCCGAGCGCGAGCGCGCCGGCTTTCCGCCGTTCACCCACCAGGCGATGCTGCGCGCCGAGGCGCCGGAACTGAAGCAGGCGCTCGCTTTCCTGCAAACGGCCAAGGAACTGGGCGACGCCCTGTCGCCCGAAGAAGTGACGCGCTACGACGCCGTGCCGATGCGGCTGCATCGCCTGGCGCACCTGGAGCGCGCCCAGCTGCTGGTCGAGTCACGCAGCCGGCCGGCGCTGCAGGTCTTCCTTGCCCGATGGATGACGGCGATCCGCGAACTGAAGGCGCCGAAGGCCCTGCGCTGGCACATCGACGTTGACCCGCTGGAGTTCTGACCGGAGCCGGACTAGACTTGTTCGCATGTACCTCACCGCCCCCGAAAGCCGCGCCCTGTCCCGCATCTTCGGTCTGCTTGCCGAGGACATGGCCGAGCACGAGGTGCGCGAGCGCGTCGGCTACGGCCTGCTCGACCTGCTCAAGGCGGACTACTTCGCCTCCTATGTCTGGGACGAGGTGGCGAATCGCTTCGACGGGCGCGTCACGCTCAACATGAACGACGACACGCTGCAGAGCTACGAGGCCTACTACCAGTTCCACGACCCGATCACCTTCGAACTGCAGGCGCGGCGGGTGCCGACCCTGGTCACCCAGGTGATGCCGCAGCGGGCGCTGATGCACACCGAGTTCTTCAACGATTTCCTCGCCCGCGACGGTCTCCACTGGGGGGTGAATGTCTACGGCTACGCCGAGGGGCGCAACATCGGCGACCTGCGCATCTGGCGCGGCCGCGCGCGCGACAACTTCGATTCCCACACCCTGGACCTGCTGCGCCTGATCGAGCCGGCGTTCACCGGCGCCTTGCAGCGCGCCTCGCTGCGGGCGCGGCTCGCCGGGGCGGGAAGCCGGGCGGCACTGGAACTCTCGCCGCGCGAGCTGACGGTCGCCCGCATGGTCAGCGAAGGCCTGACAGACAAGGAGATCGCACAGCACCTGGGCGTCGAGTTGTCCACCGTGCGTACCTACCTGAAGCGCACGTTCATGAAGCTCGGCGTGCATCGCCGCGGCGGGCTTGCCGCGGCGATTGGCCGATTGCGCAACAACTGATCCCGACCGGGGGTGTCGTTCAGCGCTTTGGCGGCGCCGGCAGCCGGCCGAACACCTGCTCGAGTGCCATACCGATGGCGATCAGCTTCCTGTCGCTGCCGGCCGGACCGTCGAGTTCCAGGCCGATCGGCAACTTGCTGCTCGCGCCCAGCGCGAGGGGAATCTGCAGGCCCGGCAGGCCGGCGTTGCTGCCCGGATCGGTGTTCTGGATATACATCCCGAAGTTGGCCAGGCTGCTCGAATCCGGATTTGACTCGATGGCCACCTTGGGCACGGTCGGGAAGACGATGGCATCGAGCTTGTTTTTGGCGAAGGTTTCCTTGTAGAGCTTCTGCAGCGCGGGCCGGCCGGTCTTCATCGCGGCATCGTAGGCGGGCTTGGCGTCGACCACCGTATTGTTCGGGCCGGGCAGCTTGCGCGGGATGACCAGGCCGTCGTAGGTGCCCTTCACGTCGGGGCTGGCAATGTCCTTCGCCACTTCGGCGATCGTCTTGCCGGCGCCGCTCGCCTTCAGGTATTTCACCATGTCGTCGTGGGCCTCGTAGAGCGCCACCGGGAAGCCGACGGCGCCGTTCAGCTCGGCCAGCTTTGGCATGTCCACCTCGACCACCGTCACGCCGGCGCCCTTCATCTTCGCCAGCGCCGCCTGCATGGCCGCCTGGGTGTCGGCGTCGAGGTTGGCCATGTTCGCCGCCACCACGCCGACGCGAACTTTTTTCAGGTCGGCCGGTTTTGCCGCCGCGCCGCCGGCGATCACCCGGTCGAGCAGCGCCACGTCGGCCATCGCCACGCCCATCGGGCCGGCTGTGTCGCGCGTGTGCGAGATCGGCGCGATGCCCTTCTGCGCATAGCGGCCGACGGTGGGCCGCAGCGAGGCACAGCCGTTCAGCGCGCAGGGGATGCGCACCGAGCCGCCGGTGTCGGTGCCGAGCCCGGCGAGGGCGATGCGCGCGCCGATCGCCGCGCCGCTGCCGGAAGACGAGCCGCCCGCGATCCGGGTCGGGTCATAGGCGTTGCGCACGCCCGGCTGGGCACCGCTCTTGAATGCCAGGTTGTAGCCGGAGATGCCGAAGGCGAGCTCGTGCATGTTGGTCTTGCCGAGGACGATGGCGCCGGCGGCGCGCAGCTTCGCCGCGACGGGCGCGTCGGCCTTCGGCACGAAGCCCTTCAGCGCCGGGGTGCCGGCGCTCGCCGGCAGGCCGGCCACCTCGATGTTGTCCTTGATCACCACCGGCACGCCGTCGAGCGGCTTGCAGGCGCCGCGCTTGCGCGCGGCATCGGCGGCCTTCGCCGCCTTCAGCGCGCCGGCTTCGTCGAGCGTGATGAAGGCGTTCAGGTCGGCACGCGCCCTGGCACGGGCCAGGGCGGCACCGACCAGCGCTTCGCTGGTGTACTTGCCAGCGCAGATGTCGGCCGCGGCCTGCGCGGCCGTCAGGCTGTCGAGGTCGGGCGCCGGCTGGGCCTGGGCGAAGAGCGGGAGTGCGGCGCTGACGGCGGCGGCGAGCAGCGAATGGCGCAACTTGGGCATGGCGAATCCTCCTCTGTCTTGTCGATGTTCCGGTATGGATTTCCGGAGTGCCGAAGGATTCTCGGCCAAAGGCCGGGGGCTGTATGTCCCCATTTTGGCGGACAGCTATTTGTTGCGCCGGCTTTCGAACAGGAACCAGGCGTAGCTCGCCGCCTGCAGGATGAGCAGCAGGGCGAAGGTCGCGCGATAGGCGGCGGGCGTGGCGAAGCCGGCTGCGCCCAGGCCGTCGATCAGCACGCCCAGCCCCCACTGCAGGGTGAAGGCGCCGATGAACAGCAGCAGGTTGAGCGTCGTCGTCACGCGGCCGGAGAGCGCGGGCGCGAAGTGCGCCGAAAGCAGGGAATAGGACAGCGAGCCGCCGGAGACGCCGACGCCGTAGGCGAACCACAGCAGCATGGCCGGCCCGAGGCCGGCCAGCATCGCCGCCTGGCTGGCGAGCGCCAGGCCGAAGCCGCCGAGGAGCAGGCGCGCCGGCGTGATGCCGGCGCGCGCCAGGCGCACGGCGAAGGTCGCGATGCCCAGATGCGAGAGCAGCATGGCGAGGTTCAGCGCGAACAGGACTTCCGCCGCCTGGTGGCGCGTCAGGCCGTCGACGTTCATCAGCCAGGGCACGGCCCACAGGCCCTGCACTGCCAGGAAGCCGCCGGTGACGAGTGTCATCGGCGGCGCGAAGCGCCAGAAGACGCGGTGCGCCAGGATGCCGCCGACGTCCTTCAGCTGGGCGCCGAGGCTGTCGCGCGAGACGCCCGCCTCGCGCTGCGGCACGGAGAAGAAGATCAGCGCCGCGACGGCTAGCAGGAGGAAAGTCAGTCCCTGAAATACGCCGCGCCAGCCCAGGAGCGGCAGGGCGAACTCCAGCGGCAGGCTGGCGGTGAGTGCGCCGAGCCCCCCCGAAGCCATGATGGCGCCGGTGAGAGAGGCCTGGCGCTCGGCCGGGAAGTTCTGCGCGAAGCCCTTGAACGCCGCCATCAGGCAGGACGAGACGCCGAGGCCGATCAGGCCGCGTGCGACGGTGAGTTCGAAGGGGGAGCGGCCGATGGCGAACAGCAGCGTGCCGGCCGCGGCGACCAGCAGCAGACCGGCCTCGACGCGGCGCGGGCCGTAGCGGTCGAGCAGCAGACCAAGCGGGATCTGGAAGGCGGCGAAGGCGAGCAGGTAGGCACTGGTGAGCAGGCCGAGGTCGGCGGCGGTGAGCGTCAGCTCGCGCGTCAGCTCCGGCGCGATGACGGCATTCACCGTGCGCAGCAG
>CAJPFL010000292.1 GCA_905339315.1 Rhodocyclaceae bacterium | reverse complement strand
ACCGCTTCGATGGCCCTGGCCGCGCGCGCCGCGGAACGGAACATCGCGCCGGCCAATTCCGCGTCCATGCCCTGCAGGTTCTCGACATGCGGCTTCGCCGCCACCAGCATGTGGCCGGGATTCACGCTGCCGATGTCCATGAAAACGAGGGTCAGCTCGTCCTGCAGCACCACCGTCGCCGGGATCTCGCCGCGCACGATCCTGCAAAACACGCAGTTGTCCACGATCTTCCCCATCAGGAGACGTCCTCGCCGGAACAGTCGACCTGAAATACCTTTCGCTCCGGCAGGCTCACGGCCGTCAGGTGTCGGCCCCACAGGCAGCCCGAGTCCAGCGCCAGCAGGTTCGGTTCGATCTTCAGGCCCAGCGCCGACCAGTGCCCCGTCACCAGGACGTGGTCCGCGCTCCTGCGGCCGGGTACGGCAAACCACGGCAGATAACCTTTTGGCGGATCGGTGGCCTCGCCCTTCGCCTTGAACTCCATGACGCCCTCCGCCGAGCAGAAGCGCATCCGCGTCATCGCATTCACGATCACCCGCAGGCGCGGCCAGCCGGAAAGGTCCTTGCGCCAGCAGGGCGGTTCGCTGCCCCACATGTGGGCAAGGAACTCGCGATAGTTCTCCGCCCGCAGCGCCGCCTCCACCTCGCCCGCCAGTTTGTGCGCCTTTGTCACCGTCCATTGCGGCAGCAGGCCGGCATGCACCAGCGCATGGCCGTTCTCGACATGCATCATGGGGCGACGGCGCAGCCAGTCGAGCAGTTCCGCGCGGTCCGGCGCCGCCAGGATCGCGTCGAGCGTATCGTCGTCGCGCTTTTTGGAATGCCCCTCGGCAAGCATCACCAGATGCAGGTCGTGGTTGCCCAGCACCGTGATCGCCGCCTCGCCCAGGCCCTTGACGAAGCGCAGCGTCTCCAGCGAATGCGGTCCGCGATTGACCAGGTCGCCAACCAGCCAGAGCCGGTCGCGCGCCGGATCGAAACGGACCAGGTCGAGCAGGCGCCGGAAGGAATCGAAGCAGCCCTGAATGTCGCCGACAGCGTAGGTGGCCATCGGGGACTAGCCGGCGTAGCCGTCCGGATTCATGCTCTGCCAGCGCCAGGCATCCCGGCATATCCGCTCGAGGCCGCGCTCGGCGCGCCAGCCGAGCAGGCGCGCCGCCAGGGTCGGGTCGGCGTAGCAGGCGGCAACGTCGCCCGGACGGCGGGCGACGATGCGATACGGAATGTCCCTGCCCGACGCCCGGCGAAACGCCTCGACCATTTCCAGCACGCTGTAGCCGCGCCCCGTGCCGAGATTCACCGACAACACCTCGCTGGTTGTCGCCAGTTTTTCCAGCGCCGCCAGGTGGCCGCGGGCGAGATCGACGACATGGATGTAATCCCGCACGCCGGTGCCGTCCGGCGTCGGATAGTCGTTGCCATACACATTCAGCGCCTCGCGCCGGCCCACCGCCACCTGGGCGATGAACGGCAGGAGGTTGTTCGGCACGCCGCCCGGATCCTCGCCGATCAGCCCGCTCTCATGGGCGCCGACGGGATTGAAGTAGCGCAGCAGCGCAATCTTCCAGGCCGGGTCGGAGCGGAAAAGATCCTGCAGGATTGCTTCGATCATGGCCTTGCTGTGGCCGTAGGGATTGGTCGGCCGCAGCGGGTGGTCCTCGCGCACCGGCACCGCGTCGGGATCGCCATACACCGTGGCCGAGGAACTGAAGACCAGCTGGCGCACGCCGGCCTCGGCCATCGCCCGGCACAGCGCCAGCGTGCCGCCGACGTTGTTGTCGTAATACTCGATCGGCCGCTCGACGGATTCGCCAACCGCCTTCAGCCCGGCGAAATGCAGCACCGCATCGATGGCGTGCTCGCGGAAAATCCCGCGCAGCGCCGCCATGTCGCGCACGTCGCACTCGTGAAACGTCACCGCCCTGCCGGCGATTCCTTCGATGCGCCCGAACACCTCGCGCCGGCTGTTGCACAGGTTGTCGGCCACCACCACGCCGTAGCCGGCCTGCAGCAGTTCGACGCAAGTGTGGGAGCCGATATAGCCGGCCCCGCCCGTCACCAGGAGCGTTTTCGTCGGTTTCATGTCATGCAGGCTGTTGCGGACGATATTCCGGCACGAGCACCCCCAGCTGTCGCTTGACGGCCTGCTCTTCCTGGGGCGCGCCCTCGAGCCAGAGCCGCAATTCCTCAAGGCTTCCCGCCCCAAGCGCGGCCTGGGCCCGGGCGATGCGCAGCTTGGGATGCGGCGTCGGCAGCGTGTGCTCGCCGTCGGCCAGCAGTTCCTCGAAGAGTTTTTCGCCCGGGCGCAGCCCGGTGAAGACGATCTTGATCTCCTCTTCGGTATAACCGGACAGCCGGATCATGTCCCGGGCCAGATCGACGATCTTCACCGGTTCGCCCATGTCCAGCACGAAGACCTCGCCGCCCTGCCCCATCAGGCCGGCCTGCAGCACCAGCTGCGCCGCTTCGGGAATCGACATGAAATAGCGGACGATGTCGGGATGGGTCACCGTCACCGGCCCGCCGCGGGCGATCTGCTCGCGGAACTTCGGGATCACACTGCCGTTGCTGCCCAGGACGTTGCCGAAGCGCACCATGACGAAGCGCGTGCCGCCAGGCCGCTGCAGTCCCTGGCAGACCATTTCCGCGATGCGCTTGCTGGCGCCCATGACGTTGGTCGGGTTGACCGCCTTGTCGGTGGAGATGAAGACGAACTCCGCCGTGCCGTGGCGCTGCGCCGCCTCCGCCACGCGCAGGGTGCCGAGCACGTTGTTGCGCACCGCCTCCCAGGCGTTCTCGTTTTCCATCAGCGGCACGTGCTTGTAGGCGGCGGCATGGAAAACCACTTCCGGCCGGAACCTGGCGAACAAGCCCTCGATGCGGGCGGTATCCTTCACGTCGCCCACCACGCAGGCAATCGGCGTGCCCGGAAGCAGCCTGGCGAATTCCTGCTCGATATCGTAGAGGGCAAACTCCGACTGCTCGAGCAATGCCAGCAGTTTCGGCTCGAACCGGGCGATCTGACGTGCCAGTTCCGAGCCGATGGAGCCGCCGGCCCCGGTGACCAGCACGGTCCTGCCCCCCAGCAGCCGATGCAGTCCATCGCTGTCGAGCCTGACCACTTCGCGTCCGAGCAGATCCTCCAGTTCGACCTTGCGCAGATTCGATATGGAAACCCGGCCCGACAGCAAGTCGTCGATCGCCGGCACTGTGAGTACGATGATGCCGGCGGCGGCGGCGGCCTCTGCCGCCCGGCGCCGAACGCTCGCCGCGGCCGCAGGCATGGCGATGATGACATTCCTCACCTGCAGCCGGGCGGCGTGTGCGGCAACGTCGCCAAGTCCGCCGAGCACCGGCACGCCGTCGATGGCCCGGCCCTTTTTTCCTCCTTCATCGTCGAGCATGCCGACGACGCACCACTCCCGGCTGCGCTTCAATTCGCGCAGAAGCAAGACAGCAGCATCGCCGGCGCCCAGGATCAGAACCGGCTCCCCCTCCATGCGGATTTGTCCATAGATCTGGTGCTCGCGCCAGGCACGGTAGGCGAAGCGCGTGCCGCCCATCGCCATGACCAACAGCAGGGGCTGAAGGATCAGGACGGAGCGCGGCACGTCGCCGAGCTGAAGCATGAAGACACCGGCTCCGACCAAGGCAGCAACAAGCGCCACCGCCATTACGATGCGCAGCAGGTCCTTCACGCTTACATAGCGCCACATGCCCCGATGAACGGCAAGCGCCACAAACACCCCGGCATGCAGCGGCACCACCCATGCCAGGTTGTTCAGCATGCCATTGAGATAATAGTCGGGGATGTCAAAGTTGAAGCGCAACCAATAGGCCAGCATCCAGGCCAGCGCTGCCGCCGCGAGGTCATGGGCGACGATTGCGATATTGCGTAACAGCAGCCTCATCGGGCGGCTGCCTGCATTACTTTGCGCACGGCGCCGACCGTGTCGGCCATCTCGGCCTCCCCCAGGGTCGGGTGCACCAAGAACATCAGGCTGGTTTCCCCCAGCCTTTGCGCCACGGGCAGTCTTCGCGCCGGCCCCCAGCCGCGCTCGGCAAAGGCGCGCTCGCGATAGATTTCCGAGCAGCTGCCGGCGAAGCAGGGCACGCCCTCGGCATTGATCGCCTCGATAATCCTCGTTGCACCCCAGCCGGCCGCCAGGAGGCCGGGTTCCGCGAAAGCATAATACTTGTAGTAGGCGTGGCCGAACTCGCGCGGCGGCCGCACGACGCGCAGGCCGGGAATGTCGACAAGGCCCGCATCGAGCGCGGCCGCATTGCGCCGCCGGGCCGCCAGCCATTGCGGCAGCTTGGCCAGCTGGCGCCGTCCGATCGCCGCCTGCATCTCCGTCATGCGGAAATTGCTGCCGAAAGACTCGTGCAGCCAGCGGAAACCCGGCGGGTGCTCCCGATTGAAGACGGCGTCGAAGCTCTTGCCATGGTCCTTGTAGGCCCAGGCCATCTCCCACAGGCGGGTGTCGTTCAGCACCAGCATGCCGCCCTCGCCGCCCGTGGTCATGATCTTGTCCTGGCAGAAGGAAAAAGCCGCGGCGTCGCCGAGGCTGCCCACCGGCTGACCTTTGTAAGTCGCGCCATGCGCCTGGGCGCAGTCCTCGACGACCGTGATGCCGCGCTCCCGCGCCAATTGCATGATCGGATCCATGTCGCACGGCCAGCCCGCCAGATGCACGGCGACGATGGCGCGGGTGCGCGGCGTGAGCACGGCCCGGATCGTGTCCGCCGTCAGGTTCTGGCTGTCCGGATCGACATCGGCCACCACCGGTACGGCGCCACGGGCCACCGCGCAACTCGCCGAGGCGATGAAGGTGCGCGCCGGCACGATCACCTCATCGCCTCGCCCGATTTCGAATGCGTAGAGGGCCAGCTCCAGCGCCAGTGTGCCGTTGGCCAGGGAAATGGCGTGGCGCATGCCGCAGAAGGCGGCAAACTCCTGCTCGAAGGCCTGGCATTCGCCTCCGGTCCAGTAATTCACCTTGCCCGAAGCAAGGACGCTTGAAACGACGTCTATTTCGTCTCTGTCAAACACCGGCCAGGGCGGAAAGGGACGGCTGCGCACCGGAGCACCTCCCGCCAAAGCCAGCTGATAATTGGATGTGCTCACCCTGGCACGCAATTCCGTTATGCGGCAACCTTGCGAAAACAATGGATGCGGATCGGCGAATAATTCCCAACAGCCTCGGGCAATGCTTCCGAGAAAAAGCGAACGAAATTCGAGTTTCGGTCGATAACGTTGCCTCGCAATGCACTCTGGAGAACCCGCTGCACGTAATAATGCGTGGAAAAGAGCGTGGCCGGGATGTTCCAGTGCGCCGGCGCCGCCGCCTCGAGCCCGGCGACATTGAAGAATCCAGGCGACAGATAAAGATTGTGCGCGGCCGGGGTGTTTGGATCGAGATTGAATTCCCTTCTCGCCGCATTGAGATTGTCCAGCCCATCCTGAAAACATTCTATGAACAACAGATATCCGCCCGGCCTGACAAGGGCCATCAGGTTGGCCAGGGCGGTTTTCTGGTCCGCGGGATCCATCAAGTTGATGATGACGCGCTGGGACAGGCAGACGTCGACGCTGGCCTGGCTCACCCCAAGGGTTTCGGCCCGCAAGATGTCGCCCTCCGCGATGGTCACCGGAAGCCCCTCGTTCATCTTGCTCGCAAGCTGCCTCAACTCGTGATTTTTTTCGATGCCCAGCAACTCGATCGATCCGGACAGACCGCCGTCGCGAATGCGCTCCGCCAGGGTTCGCAGCGTGTAGCCGTTGCCGCAACCGACATCGAGCACCCGCAGGGAAGCCGCGGCACTTTTCGCCGCCAGCTCGATCAGCCTGAGAATGGCGCGGCTCTCGCCTTCGCGAATGTATTCATCCTCCATCGTACAGCTGGCGGACAGGCCCGATTCCTGGGCCACCCGCGTGTAATGCTTCATTACCTTGTCTTCGTAATCCTGCCTCAATGCTGCCTCCCTATCGATTCCCGATCCAAATCCGTTTTCACGGACTTGTCGCTGCTGCCGCGGAACGGCGTCATGGTAGCCTGCCCCGGCTCGTTGATGCCGCGGGACCGAAGGACCCGCAGTGCCGTCAATGCCAGTATGTGCAAGTCGAGCAGCATCGACCGGTTATCTACATACCACACGTCCATCCGGAAGCGTTCCTCCCACGGCAAGGCATTGCGGCCGTTGACCTGCGCCCATCCCGTAATGCCCGGCCTAACGTCATGGCGGCGCATCTGCTCGGCATTGTAAAGCGGCAAGTACTCCATCAGTAACGGACGCGGACCGACCAGGCTCATGTCGCCCCTGATTACATTGAACAGCTGGGGCAGCTCGTCCAGGCTGAACCGGCGCAACAGCGCGCCCAGCTTCGTCAGGCGCCGTTCATCCGGCAGCGGCCGTCCGTCTGCCCCCGCCGCCTCCGCCATGGTGCGGAACTTCAGCACCTTGAAAGGCCTGCCGCGCAGCCCCGGCCGCACTTGCCCGAACAGAACGGGAAAACCCATATTCCAGGCCACCGCGGCCGCCGTCGCCGCCATCAGCGGCAACAACAGGATCGCGAGGATCAGGGCAAGGACGAGGTCGAAAATCCGCTTCAGCATCACTGCAATTTTACGTCAGGCGAGCAATTGCCCAAAGAAACGCACCCAGGCGTTCGTGACCGCACTGCGGGAAAAGAGGCCCAGCGCCCTCTCCCTTGCAGCACGGCCCATTTCGATGCGACGGGATGCGTCGCCTGCCATCAATGTCATTTCGCGCGCGATCCCGGCCACATCGCCTGGCCGATGCAGCAAACCGGTCACGCCCTCCTCCACCGCGTCCGTCACGCCGTAGATCCGGGAGGCGACGGCAGGGATTCCTGCTGACGCCGCCTCGATGACGACCATGCCGAAGCCCTCGCGGTAACTTGGCAGGCAGAACACATCGGCGGCGGCCATGTAATCCTCCGGCCGATCGGTATAGCCGACGAAGCGGCAACGATCCCGCGACGCGCCGATGCGGGCCTGCATTTCGTCTTGCATGCGCTCCTCGTCGGGACCGACGACAAGCAGCCAGGCATCCTGACAATCCAGCTGGGCAAATGCATCTGCCAGGTCGGGCATGCCCTTGTCCCGGTTCAGGCGTCCAAGATAGAGGAAGACGCAGGCGCTGCCGGGTATTCCGTGCTCCGCCCGGATGGCGGCGCGCCTGCCCGCATCTGGCCGAAAGCGATCGCCATCAACGCCGCAGATCGAGCCGTTTCCGGGAACGCTCACCTTTGCGGCCGCCACGACCCCTTCGGCGACCATGAAATCGCGCTGCGAAGGGCTGTCGGCAAGGACGTGGGTGGCCATGCGCACCATCATCCGGTCGGCCAGCTTCAGCAGCCAGCGCTGCCAGCCCGTGCGCGTTGCCCAAACCTGCCCCGTAAAGATGTGTATGCGCCGCGGGACGCGCGCCAGCGCGGCAGCGAGCATGGCCAGCATGCCGGCCTTGGGCGTGACGGAACTGACCGCCGCGTAGCGCTCGCGGCGGAACAGCGCATACAGCTTCAGCAAGGCGGCAAGATCAGTCAGCGGTTCTATTTTTCGCCGAATGGGTACCGAAACAATCCTGGCTTGCGTCTGGATGTCACCCACGGCGGATTGCGCCGGCGCATTGACGACCAGATCCACCGGGTGGTGCTTCGCCAGGGCAGCGATATGCCCGCTCAGGAAGGCTTGCGCCGTCATGGGGCTGGAAACCACGAAGCAGATTCTTTCTCCGCTGGCCATGATCACGCCCGGTCCGCTACGAGCATTTCGTGCAGTCCCGCCCGCCAGCCCTTCACATGGGAATATCCGACAAGCCGCTCGATCTTGTCGATCGGATATTTTGCTGTCCCGGTCAGCGCATCGATGCGCGACGGGCTGAGCGGAAATCCCGGAATGCCCTGCAGGGCGGCAGCAGCGATGCGGAGCGGTGATTCCGGCAGGCGCAGCGTCGGTCTCCTGCATCCCGACATGCTGCACACTTCCGCCACAAAGCGCTCGAGCGTAACGTCGTCGCTCAGATTGAATGCCTGACCAATGGCGTTTTCGTGCCTTCCCAGCAGCATCATCGCTTCCACGACGTCATCGACATGAACGTAGGGAAGGACCGCATCCCGTCTCCCGATGTAGAAAAATCTTCCAGACCTGATCGCACCAATCAATCCCCTGATTGAATTGTTCGGCATGTCCCGTCCGAAGACGATTGCAGGACGCAGCATCGTCCAAGGCATGCCGAACCTCCCGGCAACCGATATCAGCGCCTCGTCTCCCCGCAATTTGCTCAGCTCATAGTCATTGGACGGAGCCGGCAGCGTGTTTTCGTCTATGGCTCCGGTTCGCGGACTCCCATAAACGCCGATGGAGGACAATTGAACCCAGCGCCCGACGCGGCCGGCAGCCTGTTCGGCCAACCGCTCGGTTCCGATATGGTTGGTAGATTCCATCCTGGCCGGGTCGCGAATCTCTCCGGCGCAATGGAAGAGCACATCGGCGCCATCCGCGAATCGCAGCAGCGTCTTCGCATCCGAGCCGGCCAAGTCGGCCTGATGCCATTCTACGTCCCGGTTCAAGTCTCCGGGCGGCGGGTGACGGCCCAGGAGGCGAACATGGTGGCCGGCTTCAATCAGCCTGGCTGCCAGCCTCTTACCTATGAATCCCCTGCCGCCAGTGATCGCAATAATCAAGCGGATTCCTCTGATGTGGAGTGCGGCTTCATCGCAGACGGTCTGATTCCGAAAGCACAATGCTAAAATCCGGGCGCATCAGAACCTGTACTCGGTCGGCCTCGCAACGGACCTCATCGAATTTGGCCTGCAAATGGAACCCTTGGTATCGTTGGTCATTCCCGTTTTCAACCAGAAGCATGAGTATATGCGACGCTGCGTCCAGAGCGCCCTGGTTCAGGAACACTCCGGGCTCGAGATCATCGTTTCGGACAACTGCTCGACAAACGGCTGCACCGACTTCCTTGCCGAGATCGCCGATCCCAGGCTTCGCATCGTCAAGCCTCCGCGCCATTTACCGCTCATCCAGCATTTTGCCTTCGCGGGCTTCCAGGCAAAAGGCCCCCTGATCAGCTTCCTGCCCTCTGACGACTGGCTCGAGCCAGGCTGGCTCGGCGCCATGCTGGGGGTTATCGAGAAACATCCGGAGGCGGCCTTCGCCTTTTGCGACATCAACAAGCATGTCCTGCAAAGCGGCGAAGTGTCTCCCTACAGGGGCAGCGGCTTCCCCTCGAGGTATTTCACGGACGCGGAAGCCATGCGCCTGCTCGGCAGGCTGGTCTGCAAGGAATTCAGCTACTTCATCGTCGGCGGCCTGATCCGCAGCGATGCCTTTTTCAAGTGCGGCGGCTTCCACGATGCCGGGGCCAGTTATTCCGGCGATTTCTCCCTGGGACTCGGTCTCATCAAGCATGGGGGGGCGGCATATGAAACCCGGACGCTCGCCAACTACACCGTCTGGGGAGAAAAGCACGGCAAGGCGGATGCGCAAAGATCGGCCATTGCCTGCCAGGATGCGGCCAAGATCATCAGCTGGGCCGAAAACGACGGCGTACTTCGAGGGATCGCCGCCAGGGCGCGCTTCAGTTTTCGAAAATCCAGGGCACGGCTATCGATATTCTTTCTGCTCGCCTACCTGCAGAACGCGATTGACGATCCCGGCAGTCGCCGGACACATGGGGAATTTCAGGAACACCTGAAAAGATTGAGCAGGGGATGGCTACCGATTTGGGTCACCCGCCTCCTCGGAAGCGCTCCGTCCCTGCGGCTGCTGAGCCTCCTGAGGGACCGGTACGGGCCGAAAATCAAGTCCTTTTTCCTTTAACCCGGGGCGGTTATACAAATGAGGCGGCAGGCATACCGTCCCGACATCGATGGGCTGCGCGCAATCGCTGTCCTGTCGGTCCTGATCCACCACCTGAACGAACCCCTTCTTCCCGGCGGTTTCGTCGGCGTCGATATCTTCTTCGTCATTTCCGGATTCCTGATCACCGCCCAGGTGCACGCAGAAGCCAGGGAGGGGACCTTCTCCATCCGGCAATTCTACAAACGCCGCATCAACCGCATCGTTCCTGCCCTGTTCACGGTGGTTGCTGCATGCCTTGCGGCTGGCGCCTTCCTGCTTTCTCCGGCGGATCTGCTCCTGCTCGCCAGGAGCGCCGTCTATGCATCGATCGGCCTGTCGAATGTCTTCTTCTGGCGCGAATACGGCAATTACTTCGCCGGGAATGCCAGAGAAGCACCCCTGCTGCACACCTGGTCGCTCGGCATCGAGGAGCAATTTTATGTGATCTGGCCGCTCCTGGTGCTGCTGCTCGCCAGAACCAGGCCCCGCCTGACCGTGATCCTCGTAGCAGCTCTGACGGTGGCCTCGATTGCCTTGTCCGAAGTCGCGGCAGGCCTCTTTGCCTCGGCCTCGTACTACCTGCTTCCAACGCGATTCTTCGAATTGATGATCGGGGGGCTTCTGGCACTGTCGATTGCGGCCATACGCCCCCGATCACAGCCGCAGGCCCGGCTGGGCCTGATTGCCGGATTACTCATCGTTGGCGGCTCGCTGCTATTGCTCAGCAGGTCCTCCGTCTTTCCGGGAGTCAACGCTATGTGGCCTTGTCTCGGGACGGCCCTGCTGATCTGGGCCGGCAGCGGACAGGGTTTGCCGACCCGATTGCTGACGAATCGCCCCCTGGTCTTTCTGGGGCTGATTTCCTATTCGCTCTATCTCTGGCACTGGCCCGTCATTGCCTTCCTCGCGTATCTCGATCATCCGATCGGACTTGCGGCGGGAATTGCCGCCGCCGCCGCCTCGATCCTGCTGGCGTGGCTGTCCTGGAAATATATCGAAGTACCCATGCGCAGATCGGGGGTGCAGCTGCAGTTCCCGCGCGTATTCACGCTGCGTTTCCTGTTTCCTGTCGTGGCGCTGCTTTCCGTCCTTGCAGCCACAAACTATGGCAGGGGATTCCCGCAGCGCTTCGATCCCCGCGTGGCCGAACTCGAGCGCATGACGCTTGCCAGGCCGGAGGAGGCACGCCGCGGATGTCATGTGCCGACGGCGCTTTACAGGACGCCCCCCCATCCGGATTGCCGGCTGGGTGCCGGGATGGCAGTGCCGGACGGTATTCTCATCGGGGACTCCTATGCCAATCATTTCACCGGCATGATTGACGTCATGGCCAAGGATGCCGGCTTGGCGTTCATGGACTACACCATGGATGCATGCCCGCCCATCCGGGGATACGAGCCCGAGGGCGCTCGCGCGTACGCGGAAAAGTGCCTCCTGAGAAATGAAGCGATTTACCAGATGATCCGGACCAACCGTTATCGCCAGGTGATCCTGGCCGCCAACTGGCCCGACACGCCGGAAGCCGGCAGGCAGCTCGCCACTTCAATCGAGGCCATAGTCGGGTCGGGCGCAATCGTCACGATAGTGATGCGCAACACGACCATCGCGCGCGCCAACAGCTGTCCGTTGCGACGCATCATGTATGGAACTGCCGATGATTGCCAGGCGGCGCCGCAGAGCCCGCCGGGCTATTTCAAGGAGATCCGGTCGCGCTACCCGCTGGTGCGGTTCATCGACCCGAACGAGATCGTCTGCCAGGGAGAAAAATGCAGTCCGATGGTCGGCGACACCATTCTTTACCGGGACAGCAACCACCTGAACGACATCGGCTCGAGGCTGATCGGGCAGGCCCTGCTGCGCAAAGGGGCCGCATTGTAGCCGCTGCGGCCAGGACGGTCCCCATTAGTCGGCTAATACCTGTCCCCGGCCCGTATCAACCTGAACAGATAGACCCTCAGTGCAGGCGCCGCCACGACCGAGGCGACCAGCATCAGCAGCCCCGCGATCAGAGGCCAGGCCAGCTGTAACGGCCCTTCGAACGATTGCGGACCCGCGTACCAAAGCAGCCCGCCCGTAAGGCTCGCGGCGGCAAGCGGGAGGAGCACATCGTCCCGGTACCATTTCCACCGCTCATTCCCCAGCAGATGGCGGTACATGAAAGGCATGCCGCCCAGGATGTAGCCGACATTGATCAAGACCCAGACCCAGGCAGCCCCCATCGCACCGAAATGCAGCGAAGCCAGATACATGGCCGGCGCAAGCACGCAAACAGCCGCGAGGTTTGTCTTCACGGTCAGGTCGAGCCGGCCGTAGGCAAATTGCGTGATGAAGGGCATGTGCATCATGCAGTTTAACAACGTCCCGATCGCCAGCAGAGCGAGTATGGGAGCCACCTGGTCCGCAAGCATCCTGTCGCCGGCCCAGAAGAACAGCAGATCCCGGCCGTAGAACAGCAGCATCAGGGCGGCCGGCGCGGCAAATGCGGTAACGAGTTGCGCACCGAGGTGGTAATTTCTGACGAGCTGCGCGTCGTCGCCACGCGCCGCCAGTTCGGAAAGGCGCGGAAAGAACGCCTGCGTGACCGGATTGATCAGCACGATCAGCGCGGCGGCCACCGCAGCCCCCAGAGCGTAATAGCCGAACTCCTCTAGACTGAGGAGGCGGGACAGCAGGACCTTGTCTATTTGCGTCTGCAGCACGGCAAGGAACATGTAGGCCATCATGCCCATTACAAATTGCCTGATCCCGCTCAGCGCCTGGCGGGAAAACCTGACCGGCAACTCGACACGGGGCAATTCCCCATAGGTTGCCGCGGCCAGTACGGATACGGCGACCAGCGAAACCAGCCCCTGCCATGCGAAATAGGCTTCAATGGATGGCGACACCCAGGCGAGCACGCCAACGGCGCCCACGGCACGCACGGTCTCGAAAAACGCATAGGCCATATTGAAGAACACCTGCTTCTGCAGCCCCAGCAGCGCACCGCGGTAGATGCCCTCGATCAGGCGCAGCACGGCGACGCCCCCCATGATCGCTATGGCCTGGGCCACCGTGCCGACCGGCAGCTTCTGCACGCGCAGCCAGTCCGCTGCCAGCCAGCCGGAAGCGCCCCAAATGACGAAGCCGGTGCATAGCCCGAGCGTGATGACGACGAGTTCGAGGCTTCGCAACAATTCCCGTATCGACTGCGGCGTATGCGCGCCGGTGGAAAAGCGCGCCATTTCCCGGGTCAGGGTGGGCGTCATGCCCATGTCGAGCAGCACGAGCCATGCCTGCATGACGGCAAAAAGGCCGATCAGTCCGTAGGCCTCGATGCCCAGGTAGCGGATGTAGACGGGTATGAAAACAAGCCCGATGAGGCCGGCCCAGACCCGGCCGCCAATGTTGGCGATGAGATTCCTCTTGAGCGCGGACATGCTCCTGTCAGTGCTTGATCAGCAGGCCCTGTCCGGTCGGCAGGCACAGGATTTTCGTTCCCGCTCTTTGGGCAAAGGCATCCATTGCGGCCAGCTGCTCCTCATGGCCCGGCCAGGCGTAGTCGTCGAGCAGCACCACGCCTCCCTGAGCCATTTTCGGCCAGAAGTGCTCGATCGCGGCTATTTCCGGCGCGACGCAGTTCATGTCGATTGAGAGATAGGCGATCTTCTCCGCCTGCACCTCCGGCAATACGTCGGGCACCGCTCCTTTCACGATTCTCGCCCCCTTGAACCCGGCAAAGGCATTGACGACCGCCTCATAGCAGGGTTCGTACATGCCCATTTCCCAGGGCTTGTCCGATTCGGTCGCCGAAGCGTAATCGACCAGCCGGCTTCTTTCCGTTGCCGAAAGGTATCTGCCGTCGAATCCCTGGTAAGTGTCCACCAGATAGAACAGCCGTCCGCTCCTGTCGAAATCAAGGTAGTCCATGAGGATGTGCGAGAGAAACCCCTTGTTGACCCCGCACTCGACGAAGTCGCCCTCGAGTTGCATGGCCATCGAGCCCGCCCAGCAGGCGACATGGCAGCGCCAGCGAACGTTCGCATCCACATACAAGTGCTTGCCTACGGCATTGCCATAGGCGGCAACGAACCTGGCATCCTCGAGGAACGGCGTGTTCTTGCTGCATGCCAGGCCGTCCTCGTTGTACGTCGCCTTGAACGGAATGAAGGCGGAGTGGCCCTTTGCCAGGGTCCGCAGGACATTCAGAAAGAAAATCCACTTCCCGGGCAACCGTTCCTTTGCCAGCGCTTTGAGCTTCCCCAGTTTCATTTTGCCTCTCGCAGAAAGATTGTGGTGTCCATGCCGGCGATCAGGCCCTGCGCCTCAAGTATCCCCTTGGGGCAACACTCACCAGGAGCTGGCTGTCGATCTGTCCGTCCGATTCGAACTCGGGGTGCTCCTTCAGGAACTCGAAGACGGCGGACATGGGATTGTTGCCCGGCCCCCAGGGGCGATCGGGGTACATCTCGCCAGGCAGATGCTCGATGACGGTGTCGAACACGACGCAGTAGCTGCCCACGGAAACCAGTGGCGCATAGGCTTTAAGTTCGGCCAGCGCGTGCTCATGCGTGTGGTTGCTGTCCAGGCACACCAGGATTCGCTGCCTCCCCGTGGCCCGGGCCCTGACCTGGCCAACGACCTCGGGTGCGACGCTGGAGCCCTGGATCATCTCGATGCGCCGGTAGAGCGGATGCGCCTCGATGGCCTGGCGGTTGTGCGGGCGGATGTCGATATCCACGCCCAGCACCGACGCATCCTGCGGCCCGCCGCAGGCCGCATTCAGTTCCAGCATCGACGCCGAAAAAATCAGCGAGCCGCCGTGGGCGATGCCCGTCTCGATGATCAGGTCTGGCTGGATCGACCAGATCAGCTCCTGCATCGCGATCATGTCCTGCGGATACTGGATGATCGGTCGCCCGAGCCAGGAGAAATTGTAGGAATACTGGCTTGCGATGGACGAGCGCATGAAGGCTGCCGCATCCGACTTGAGGCGCTCGTCCTGCGCGTTGGAGGCGATCCGGTCTTTCACTTCCTTCTGGAAATCATTCATGGTCCACCGTCATGTAATTGAATCGATCCTGCGTCATCTGCCGGATTTCCGGCAGGTAGTTGCCGTTCATCACGTAGATGTCCGAACCCGCCGCAGCCTGTCGCAGCATATCCTCGGGCGAGGAAACGCGCAGGCCGGTGGCCGCCAGGTAGCGGCCCTGCTTGGCGGGGTTGATGTCGACCACGCAGTCGACCTTGGCGCCCGCGCGCTGCATGAAGAGGCTGAAGATCACGCCCTTCGACGCGCCGCCCCAGATCACCGAACTGCCCGCCGTGCCCGGGGCAGACTGCCGAGCCCGCATCTGGTCCGCGTAGCGCGCAACCGAAGCGGTGAAGTCGGCCGGAAACTCGAAGTGGACACCACCTCCAGCGGCCGGGTCGCGCAGCGAGGCGAGGTCGGCCACCACATAGAGGTACTGCCCGCCGAAGACGTGGCCCGACTCCAGAACGCGCCCGAACATCCGCCGGAAATCGTCGAGCCGGAAATAGTTCACGTGCTCATAGAAGATGTCGAACCAGGCGCGGTGTGCGCTGATCCAGTCGAGGCAGGGAACCTCAATGAAGATCGTGCCGCCGCCTCCATTCGCCTCGCGCAGCTCGGCCAGGAAGTCCAGCGGTTGCGGGATGTGCTCCAGCACGTGCCGCAGCACAAGGCCCTCGGCGCGCAGCCCTGCCTCGCGGCTGAAGCGGCCCTTGATCACCCGAGGGTTGGCGCCCTCATAGGCCGGATCGATGCCGGTGATGTCGAAGCCGCACGCCAGCAGGTGCTCGAGGAAATAGCCCTTGCCGCAGCCGACCTCGATCAGGCTGCGGTCGCGGAAGTGCCGCTCGGCAATCCGCGTGACCTCGTCGAGGTGGGTGCGGAAGACCGCACTGAGGGCCTGCTCGTTCTGGTAGTCGGTGTCGTACTGCATCAGCTCCGGCCGGAACGTGGCGTTGAACACCAGCCCGGTGCGCGAATCCTGCACGAGAACCACGTCGCCGCGCGCGCAGGCAGTGGCCTCCGCTTCGGTGCGGAACATGCGGTTCTGGAAAACCGGCAACTGCTCGGCGCGATAGAGTTCCGTGGTCATTGACCGCCCAGGATGCGGTCCAGCTTGCGCCGCTCGCCCCAGAACGCCATCGGCTCGTAGTCCGGATAGGGGTAGTGGCCGAGGTTGAGATCGATCGTCCAGCCGTTGTCGCGGATCCAGCCTTCGACCAGGCGGCGCACGGAAACCGGCCGGCCGGAGCAGACGTTCACCGCCCCGGCATCCTGGCGCGCGACGGTCAGCGCGACGAGCAGGTCGGCAGCCTCGTCCACGGCCAGGTAGTCGCGCAGCTGTTCGCCGCGGGACATGTTGAATACCTTCTCGCCGGCCGCCACCGCCCTGCGCAACTGCGGCAGGAGCGAGGTCTCCGCCTGGCCCTCGCCATGGAGATAGAAGAGGCGCGCCCAGGTCAGCGCGAAGGGTTTTTCCGTCTTGAGGAACTCCAGCTCTCTGCGCAGTGCATCCTTGGCGAAGCCGTAGGGATTCTCCGGCCGCGCCGGCAGGTCCTCGTGCAGCGGCCCGGACTGCATGCCGTACTCGAAGCAGGTGCCGGCGACGACCATGGATGCCAGCCCGGCCTCGACGAGGCCGCGGAGGAAGCGGTACTGGGCCGGCAGTTCCGACTCGACATGGTGGAGCGACCGGTAGTTGGGCAGCCCCCCCCAGGCGAGGTGGATGAGCACGTCCGGCCGGCCGAGCCGGTCGAAGGCATCGGCCGGCGCAGCGTGCAGGTCCATCGCCACGGCCTGGTGGCCGAGGGCGGCGATCGCGTCGTGGTTCGCGTGCGCGCACGCCACCGCCGTGATGCCGCGCCGCGACAGAGCGCCGAGGACGGCGCGGCCGATGAATCCGGAGGCGCCCGTGACGGCGACTTTCATGGCGTCATCTCCAGCGCCGGCACGGCCGTGACGAAGCGCGCGCCCCAGGCGCGGGCATAGGCCAGTTGCGCCATCACTTCCTCGCGCAGGTTCCACGGCAGGAGGACGATGCAGTCCGGCCGGGCCTCCTTCAGGCGTTCCTCGCCGACGATGGGAATGCGGCTGCCCGGCAGGTACTTGCCCTGCTTGGCCGGGTTGCGGTCGACGACGAAGGGAATCAGGTCGGGGCGCACGCCGGCATAGTTGAGCAGGGTGTTGCCCTTCGCCGCCGCGCCGTAGGCGGCGACGCGCTTGCCTTCCCGCTTCATCTCCAGCAGGAATGCGAGGAAATCGTTCTTCACCTTGTCCGCCCGTGCCTGGAAATCGGCGTAGAAAGCGGTCTCGAGCATGCCGGCCTGCGCCTCACGCCGCAGGAGCGCGTCGACGCGCCCGCTGCGCGGCTGCCGCCCGCCATCGGCCCTTTGCGCGTACACGCGCAGGCTGCCGCCGTGGGTCGGCAGCTCCTCGACGTCGAAAACGGCAAGGCCGGCGGCGGCAAAGATGCGGCTGACGGTGCCGAGCGACAGGTAGGAGAAATGCTCGTGGTAGATGGTGTCGAACTGGTTTTCCGCGACCAGGCGCATCAGGTGCGGGAACTCGAAGGTCGCCACCCCCTGCGGCTTGAGAAGGTGCGCGAAGCCGGCGGCGAAATCGTTGATGTCCGGTACGTGGGCGAGCACGTTGTTGGCCGCCATCAGGTCGGCCTGCCTCCCCTGCGCGGCCAGTTCCTTCGCCAGGCGCACGCCGAAGAAATCCTCGACGATGGGAATGCCCCTGGCACGCGCGGCGGCGGCGGTACTGGCGGTGGGTTCGATGCCGGTGCAGGGAATGCCGCGCGCCTTGACGTACTGCAGCAGGTAGCCGTCGTTGGCGGCCACCTCGACGACGTGGCTGCCGGCACCGAGCCCGAAGCGCGCGGCCATGTCGGAAACGTAACGCTCGCAGTGCGCCAGCCATGAGCTGGAGAAGCCGCTGAAGTAGGCGTATTCGGCGTCGAACAGATCGTCGGCGCGGGCGAAATCCTCGGTCTGCGCCAGCCAGCATTGCTCGCACACCAGCACGCGCAGGGGGAACCACGTCTCCGGGGCGTGCAGGGTTTGCGCGGTGAGGTAGGCGTTCGAGGGCGGCGCGCTGCCCAGGTCCACTAAAGTCAGTTCCAGCGGGACGGCGCAGTGGCGGCACTTCATGCGGCCACCCCATCGAAATGCGCATCAAGGAAAGCATGCGCGGCGTCGCGTGGCGAGAGGCCGGCGACCGGCAGCGGCCAGCGGATGGCGAGCCGCGGATCCTTCGCGTGGAGCCCACCCTCGGCAGTCTGGCGGTAGGCCGCGGTATGGAAATAGAGCATCTCGCAGTCGTCGGCGAGCGCCTGGAAGCCGTGGGCGAAGCCCTCGGGAATGACGAAGGTCCGGTGGTTGGCCGCGCTCAGCACCTCGGCATGCCAGCGCAGGAAGGTGGGCGAGCCGCGGCGCAGGTCGACTGCGACGTCGAAGACCTCGCCGCGCAGGCAATGCACGAACTTCGTCTCGGCATGGGGCGGATGCTGGAAGTGCAGGCCGCGCACCGTGCCGCGGCCGGATGTCAGCGTATGGTTGATCTGTTCGATGCGCTTGCCGGGCAGCAGGGCCTGCAGCTCGTCCATGCAGAACAGCCGCTCAAGGTAGCCGCGGTCGTCGCCGATCGGCTTGCGCTGCAGAACCTGCAGGCCGGCGATCGGCGTGGCGAGGACGTCGAAGCGAGCGTTCATTCCGTCGCCTCGTAGGCGCGAATCTGGCGCAGGCTGAAATCGGCCATGTCCGTGCCCGCTTTCCATGCCTGATGCCAGTCGAGCGTCGCTTCCAGCGCCCTTTGCAGGTTCCAGCGTGGCTGCCAGCCGAGGCGCGCATGCGCCTTGGCGCTGTCCAGCCGCAGGGTATGCGCCTCGTGCGGCTGCGGTGCCGTGTCGCGCTGCCAGGTGGCGTCGGTCATGCGCGCGCACAGTGTCTCGACGATCCACTCCACCGGGCGTGCATCGGCCTCGTCGGGGCCGAAGTTCCAGGCCTCGGCGAACGCCGCCCCCTCGGTGCACAGCCGCTCCGCCAGCATGAGGTAGCCGGAAAGGGGCTCGAGCACGTGCTGCCAGGGGCGCGTCGCCTGCGGCGAGCGCACGACGAGCGGCTTGCCCGCATCGAGCGCGCGCAGGAAGTCTGGCAGCAGCCGGTCGGCGGCCCAGTCGCCGCCGCCGATGACGTTGCCGGCGCGCGCGCTGGCGAGCTGCACGCCGGCGGCGTCGAGGAAGGAGCGGCGCCAGGCGGCGGTGACCAGCTCGGAGCAGGCCTTGCTGCTCGAATAGGGATCGTGGCCGCCGAGCGCCTCGTTCTCGCGGTAGGGCCAGACCCACTCGCGGTTCTCGTAGCACTTGTCGGTGGTGACGTTGACCACCGCCTTCACGCCGGGCGTCCGGCGCACGGCTTCGAGCAGGTTGACCGTGCCCATGACGTTGACGGCGAAGGTCTCGACCGGTTCGGCGTAGGACTGGCGCACCAGCGGCTGCGCGGCGAGGTGCAGCACGACCTCGGGCCGCGCCGCCTGCATCGCTTGCTCGAGCTTGGCGGCATCGCGGATGTCGGCGAGGGTGCTGGCGGCGAGGCGCTTCTCCACGCCGGCGGTGGTGAAGAGATTCGGCTCTGTCGGCGGCGCCAGCGCATAGCCGTGCACCTCGGCGCCCAGTTCGGCCAGCCAGAGCGAGAGCCAGCCGCCCTTGAAGCCGGTGTGGCCGGTAAGGAAGACGCGCCTGCCGCGCCAGAATGCCGGATTCACGACCATGCTTTCCACGGCGCCTTGCCGGAGTCCCAGAGTGACTCGAGCAGGTTCTTGTCGCGCAGGGTGTCCATCGGCTGCCAGAAGCCCTGGTGCGAAAAGGCCATCAGCTGCCCCAGTTCTGCCAGGCGCGTCAGGGGCTCGCCCTCCCAGCTCGCCTGGTCGCCCTCGATGAGGTCGAGGCATTTCGGCGAGAGCACGAAGAAGCCGCCGTTGATGAGGCCGCCGTCGCCGCGCGGCTTCTCGCTGAAACCGGCCACGCGCTCGCCGGCCATCTGCAGCGCGCCGTAGCGGCCGGGCGGTTGCACGGCGGCGACGGTGGCCCACTTGCCGTGCTGGCGATGGAAGGCGACCTCGCGCGTGATGTCGATGTCGGCGACGCCGTCGCCGTAGGTGAAGCAGAACGCTTCCTCGCCGCGCACGTAGTCGGCCACGCGCTTCAGGCGCCCGCCGGTCATCGTCTCCTCGCCGGTGTCGACCAGCGTCACGCGCCACGGCTCGGCCTTGCGCTGGTGCACCTCCATGCGGTTGTGCTCCATGTCGAAGGTGACGTCAGACATGTGCAGGAAGTAGTTGGCGAAGTACTCCTTGATCAGGTAGCCCCTGTAGCCGCAGCAGATGACGAAGTCGTGCACGCCGTGGGCCGAGTAGAGCTTCATGATGTGCCACAGGATCGGCTTGCCGCCGATCTCGATCATGGGCTTGGGCTTCAGGTGGGTTTCCTCGGAAATGCGCGTGCCGAGGCCCCCGGCGAGAATGACTGCTTTCATGATCTGTCCCCCTGCCCGAAGTGCCTTCCCTCAATCATCCGGGTGCTCACAGTCGCCACACCTTCAATCCGCCGGCGCCCAACGTCTCCGCGTCGAGGCAGGCCTTGACGTCGGCGACGATGCCGCCCGGCTTCACCAGCGCCGCCATCCGCTCCGTGCCGACGCTTCGCAGGGCGTCGTGGGCGACGGCGAGGACGAGAGCGTCGGCCTGCGGCAGCGCATCCCACGCCAGCAGGCGGATGCCGTACTCCCGCAGCGCCTCGTCGGCATCGGCCAGCGGGTCATGCACGGCAACCTCGACGCCGAAGCTCTCGAGCTCGCGCACGATCTCCGGCACGCGCGAATTGCGCAGGTCCGGGCAGTTCTCCTTGAAAGTCAGGCCCAGCACCACGGCGCGGGCGCCGGCGATCGGGCAGCCCGATTGCGCCATGCGCTTGATGGTCTGGGTCGCGACATGCTTGCCCATGCCG
>CAJPFL010000291.1 GCA_905339315.1 Rhodocyclaceae bacterium | reverse complement strand
ATCTCGAAGGGCCTGTCGCTCAACTTCGAGGACGACCACGAGATGCTCCGCCACGGCATGGTGCTTTACGACGCGCTGTATGCCTGGTGCGCCGACACGCCCTTCAAGAAGATTGTCCGCATCCTCACGGGCTGAGAACGGATGCGCGTTTTCCTTCTGTTCCTGACAGTCTGCGGCGGTCTGCTCACCGCCTGACCAGCCATGGCGCAGACACCCATCCCGCCCGCCTCGGTGGTGCGCTTCAACACCCCAACCGGTGCGCCTGCTGGTGCTGGAAAAGCAGCCGTTGCCGTGACTCAGCGGCGGACGGCAGCCAGGATGCCCTGCAGCAGCGCGACGGGCGTCGGCGGGCAGCCGGGCACGCGCGCATCGACGGGAATCACCTTCTCCACCGCGCCGCAACTGGCGTAGCTCTCGCCGAAGACGCCGCCGCAGCAGCCGCAGTCGCCCACCGCCACCACCAGCTTCGGGTCCGGCGTGCAGTCCCAGGCGACCTTCAGGGCGTGCTCCATGTTCTTCGTCACCGGGCCGGTGACCAGCAGCATGTCGGCATGGCGCGGGCTGGCGACGAACTTGATGCCGTAGCCCTCGAGGTTGGTGTAGGGGTTGTTGAGGGCGTGGATCTCCAGCTCGCAGCCGTTGCACGAGCCGGCGTCGACCTGGCGGATGGTCAGCGCGCGGCCGAGGATGCGCAGGATCTCCCCGCCCAGGCGCGCCACCTCGCGCTGCTCGGCGGCTAGGGCCTCGGGCGGCGGCTCGCTGACGATGCCGGTGCGCAGGATGCGCTTGAGCATGGGAATCACAAGTCTGCTCCGCTGTAGGAAAGATTGAAGGACTTGTTGATGAGCGGGAAGTCGGGGACGATGTCCTTCATCACCGCGTGCTCGAGCGCCGGCCAGGCCTGCCAGGAGGGATCGTGCGGATGCACGCGCGCGAGCCTGCCGCCGTCGTCGAAGGCCACGCCCACCAGCACCTCGCCGCGCCAGCCCTCGATGACGCCCAGGCCGCTGCCGCCGGGCATCGGCGGCACCTCGATGCGCAGCTCGCTGTCGGGCAGGCCGACGGCGAGTTCCCGCAGCAACCGCAGCGACTCGAATATCTCGACGAAGCGCACTGCCGCCCGCGCGGCGACATCGCCGCGCTCGTCGGTGGCCGGGCGCACGCCCAGCATCGCCCAGGGTGCGGGCGGCGTATAGCCCTGGCGGTGCACGCGCGCATCGAGGATCAGGCCGGTGGCGCGCGCCGCCACGCCGGTAAGGGACAGCTCGCGTGCCAGGTCGGCATCGATGGTGCCGGTGGTGAGGAAGCGGTCCTGCAGGCCGGCATGCTCGTCGTAGATCTTCCTGAGTTCCTTCACCTCGCGGCCGACGGCATCGCACTGCTCGACGATGGCGGAAAGCGCCGGCGCCTCCAGGTCGAGCGCCGTGCCGCCAGGCACGATGCGGTCCATCATGAAGCGATGGCCGAAGAACTGCGCGTTGAGGCGCAGCCAGTCCTCCTTCAGGCGCATGAACTGGGAGAAGCCGAAGGCCAGGGCGGCATCGTTGCCGAGGGCGCCCAGGTCGCCGAGGTGGTTGGCGATGCGCTCGCGCTCCAGCATCAGCGCCCGCAGCAGGAGGGCGCGCGGCGGCGGGCTGATGCCGCAGGCCGCTTCGACTGCCGAGGCATAGGCCCAGGCATAGGCGCAGGTCGAATCGCCGGAAATGCGGCCGGCGAGCCTCGCGCCGTCGGCTAGGTTCATGCCGATGAACAGCTTCTCGACACCCTTGTGCTGGTAGCCGAGGCGCTGCTCGAGGCGCAGCAGGCGCTCGCCGATCACCGAGAAACGGAAGTGGCCCGGCTCGATGATGCCGGCGTGGATCGGCCCGACGGGAATCTCGTGGGCGCCCTCGCCGCCGACCTGGACGAAATCGTAGTCGGAAGGCGCATTGGCGAAATCGCGGCCATCCCCGGCGTCGTGTCGCAGCGGGAACCAGTCCGCCGGCCAGGCGCCGTGGCGCAGCCAGGGCCTCTGGTCGCCGCCCCCGGTGGCAATGCCGACGAGGTCGCGCGTCGCCCGCTGCATGCGGTTGGCGGCGGGGAAGATGCCGGCGAGGTCGGGGTAGACGGGATTTTCCGCCGGCAGGTCGAGGCCGAGCCAGGCATGGCCCATGTC
>CAJPFL010000290.1 GCA_905339315.1 Rhodocyclaceae bacterium | reverse complement strand
CAGCATCTGGCACTGGCTGATCGTTCTGCTGATCATCGTGCTGATCTTCGGCACCAAGAAGCTGCGCAACGTCGGCCAGGACCTGGGCGGCGCCGTCAAGGGCTTCAAGGACGGCATGAAGGAAGGCACCGCCGAGAAATCCGCCGAGGCGCCGCCGCAGCAGGTGACCGGCCAGACCATCGAAGGCGAAGTCAAAGAGAAGTCCAAGTCGTAGAGGAGCGCGTGGAGAGCCGCCTGTTCCGGCGCATCTCTTCCGCCTCAAGCCCCCACCCCGCGCTTTCATGTTCGACATCGGTTTTTCCGAGTTGCTGATCATTGCCCTGGTGGCGCTCGTCGTCATCGGGCCCGAGCGGCTGCCGCGCGTGGCCCGCACCGCCGGCCACCTGCTCGGCCGCCTGCAGCGCTACGTCAGTGACGTCAAAACGGACATCAACCGCGAGATCCAGCTCGATGAACTGAAGAAGATGCAGCAGCAGGTCGAGGATTCGGCCCGGGACCTGGAATCCAGCGTGACGCAGGAGTTCTCCAGCATGGAAAGCACGCTGAACCAGTCGCTGCTTGCCGAATCGGCCGGACTCGTCCCGGCCCCCGAGGAGGAGGCAACAGCGTCCTTCGTCGAGCCGCCGCCGGCAGAAATGCTGGCGGAAGCGCCGGCCGCCGTGCCGCAGATGGAACTCGGCTTCGAGGCCGAACAGGCCGCAGCGAAGAAGAGTGCCTGAACTGCAGATGGCCGACTCGCAGGAAACCTTCATTTCCCACCTGGTCGAGCTGCGCACGCGGCTGATCCGGGCCTTCGCCGCCATCCTCATCGTCTTCGTCTGCCTGTTTCCCTGGGCCAAGGAACTGTATGCGCTGATGGCGCAGCCGCTGCTCTCGGCGCTGCCGAAGGGCGGCCAGATGATCGCCACCGACGTCGTCGGCGTCTTCATCGTGCCGATGAAGGTCACCCTGCTGGTGGCTTTCCTCATCACCCTGCCCTATGTGCTCTACCAGGTCTGGGCGTTCGTCGCCCCCGGCCTGTATTCCCACGAGAAGAAGCTGATGCTGCCGCTGATCGCCGCCAGCGTCGGCCTGTTCTTCGCCGGCATGGCCTTCGCCTACCTGCTGGTGTTCCCCACGGTGTTCCAGTTCATGTCGGCGGTGGCGCCGGAGGGCGTCGCCTGGATGACCGACATCGACAAGTACCTCTCCTTCGTGCTGACCACCTTCATCGCCTTCGGCGTCACCTTCGAGGTGCCGGTGGTGGTGATCGTGCTGGTCAAGGTCGGCGTGGTCAGCATCGCCAAGCTGAAGGAGGCGCGGCCCTACGTCATCGTCGGCGCCTTCGTCATCGGCGCCATCTTCACGCCGCCGGACGTCATCTCCCAGATCATGCTGGCCGTGCCGCTGTGGCTGCTCTATGAGCTCGGCATCGTCCTGGCGCGCTTTGTCGAGAAGCCGGAAGGCAAGACCGACTACGTGCCGCCCGGCGAGGCGGAGATGGAGCGCGAGCTGGACAAATCCGAAGCGGATTCCAAGAAGGTCGGTTGAGCGGAGGCTGGCGGCCGGGCGATGCGGCCGCTATGATGTGCCGATTCCCACCCGGGGGTAAAGCATGGCCCGCCCTGGCCTCACCAACGATGCCGATGTCCGCAGCCTGGCCTCCAACGCACTGCTGCGCCTCTTCGACAGCCTCTACGAAGGCGCCGTGGTGGTGGATCGGGCCGGCCGCATCACCTGGATCAACGACAAGTACAAGGCGCTGATCGGCTGGAACGGCGCCGACCCGGTCGAAGGCCGCAGGGTCGAGGAGGTCATCCCGAACAGCCGCCTGCGCCAGGTCATGGAAAGCGGACGGGCCGAGCTGCTCGACGTCTTCGCCATCGGCTCGCGCCAGGTCGTGGTCTCGCGCATTCCGCTGCAGGACGAGGCCGGCGTCGTCATCGGCGGCCTCGGCGTCATCCTCTACGATCGCGTGCAGGCCCTCAAGCCGATCGTTTCCAAGTTCCAGCAATTGCAGGCCGACCTGGCCAGTGCGCGCCGCGAGCTCGCCGAAACGCGCCAGGCCAAATACCGCTTCAGCCAGATGGTCGGTCTCTCCACCCGGCTGCGCGACGTCAAGGAGCAGGCGCGCCGCGCCGCCGAGCGCGACGCCACCGTCCTGTTGCTGGGCGAGACCGGCACCGGCAAGGAGCTGATGGCGCATGCCATCCACGGCGCCAGCAAGCGCGCCGACAAGCCGCTGGTGGGCCTCAACGCCGCCGCCATTCCCGAGACGCTGCTGGAGTCGGAATTGTTTGGCGTGGAGCCGGGCGCCTATACGGGCGCCGGCGCGAAGCCGCGTCCCGGCAAGTTCCAGCTCGCCGACGGCGGCACGCTGTTCCTCGACGAAGTCGGCGACATGCCGCTGATGCTGCAGGCCAAGCTGCTGCGCGTGCTGCAGGAGGGCGAGGTCGAGCCGATCGGCTCGAACCGGCTGCGCAGCATCGACGTGCGGGTGATCGCCGCCACCAGCCGCGACCTGAAGGCCATGGTCGACGCCGGCAGCTTCCGCGCCGACCTCTACTACCGCCTGAACGTCCTGCCGATCCGCCTGCCGCCCCTGCGCGAGCGGCTGGAGGACCTGCCGCTGCTGTGCGAGGCCCTGCTCGAGCAGATCGCGGAAAAGGCTGGCGAGCCGGTCAAGTCGGTCTCGCCGGCCGGGCTGGCCCGGCTGGCCGCCTACCACTGGCCGGGCAATGTGCGGGAACTCGGCAATATCCTGCAACTGGCCGCGGCCCGGCATGATGTGCGTGTGCTGGGCCCAGAGCATTTCGACGACCTGCCGGTGACCGCGCCGGTTGCCGCATCTGCCGTGGCAACGAACGCGGAAGTGCGGGCCCTGCGGGATGTGGTGGCGGCCGCCGAAAAGGCCGAGATCGTCAAGGCCCTCGCCACCGCCCACGGCGTCAAGCTGAATGCCGCCAAGTTGCTGCATATCAGCCGGGCCCAGTTGTATGAAAAACTGGCCGCCCACGGCCTGCTGTCCGAAACCCCAGACAGGAAAGAGGCTGTCTGAAATCTCGGACAGCTTTACAGTTAATAATAATCAATAAGTTGCATTGAATGCCTGGCCTCACTGTCCGGGCTTCCGGACACATTCCCGATTTAAGCCCCTGTTAGCGCTTACTATTTTTATAATATTCAATATAAAACAATGTGTTGATTGTCATGGCACGGGTCATGCAAAGACCTTCGCAAGGCTGCGAGCCCATTTCGCGACCTGACCAACCAAGGAGGAGAAGCATCATGCTGAAACGCATCCTGTGCGCCACGCTGGCGTCGGGCGCCCTGGTCCTGTCCGGATCGGCGGCCGCCCAGGAACTCAAGATCGCCCTGATCGCCGGCAAGACCGGCCCCCTCGAAGCCTATGCCAAGGACACGGAAAAGGGCTTCATGCTCGGCCTGGAATACCTGACCAACGGCACCATGGCGCTGAACGGACGCAAGATCCGCGTCATCGTCAAGGACGACCAGCTGAAGCCCGACCTCGGCAAGGCCATGCTGGCCGAGGCCTACGCCGACGACAAGGTCGACATCGCCGTCGGTACCACCAGCTCCGGCGTAGCCCTGGCCATGCTGCCGGTGGCGGAGGAGTACAAGAAGGTGCTGATCGTCGAGCCGGCGGTGGCCGACGCCATCACCGGCGACAAGTGGAACCGCTACATCTTCCGCACCGGCCGCAACTCCGCCCAGGACGGCCTCGCCAGCGCCGCCACATTGAAGAGTGGCGGCAGCGTAGCCTACCTGGCGCAGGACTACGCCTTCGGCCGCGACGGCGTGAAAGCCGGCAAGGAAGCCCTGGCGGCGGTGGGCAGCAAGGCCAAGGTAGTGCATGAGGAATATGCGCCGCAGACCACCACCGACTTCACCGCGCCGGCGCAGCGCGTGTTCGATGCGCTGAAGGACAAGCCCGAGCCGCGCGTGCTCGGCATCATCTGGGCCGGCGCGCATCCGATGACCAAGATCGCCGACCTCAAGCCCGAGCGCTTCGGCATCATGCTGGCGCCCGGCGGCAACATCCTGCCGGTGATGAAAGGCTGGCGCAACTATGCCGGCACCGAGGGCGCGATCTACTACTACTACGCCTTCCCGAAGAACAAGATGAACGACTGGCTGGTCGCCGAGCACCAGAAGCGCTTCAATGCGCCGCCGGACTTCTTCACCGCCGGCGGCTTCGCCGCCGCCAGTGCGGCGCTGACGGCGCTCTCCAAGGCCGGCTCCAGCGACACCGAGAAGCTGATCGCCGCCATGGAAGGCATGGACTTCGACACGCCGAAAGGCAAGATGACCTTCCGCAAGGAGGACCACCAGGCGATGCAGTCGATGTACCACTTCCGCATCAAGAAGGCCCAGGCCGGCGAGTGGGACCTGCTCGAGCTGGTGCGCGAGATCCCGGCATCCGAGCTGCCGGTGCCGGTGCGCAACAAGCGCTGAGAAAAGTCAGTCGCTGCGGCACGGCGATCCGGGGGGCGAATCCGCCCTTCCGCCGTGCCGCCGCGATGAACGGCCCGCCCGCATGAACACAGAGCATCCAGTCATCGCCACGGAAGGCCTCACCATCCGCTTCGGCGGCCACGTGGCGGTGAACAACGTCACGGCCGAGTTCCGGCCCGGCACGCTCACCGCCATCGTCGGCCCGAACGGCGCCGGCAAGACCACCTACTTCAACCTGATTTCCGGCCAGCTGCCGGCGACTTCCGGCAGCGTGCGGCTCTACGGCGAGGACATCACCCACCTCGGCGCCGCGCAGCGCACGCGCCGCGGCATCGGCCGCGCCTTCCAGCTGACCAACCTGTTCCCCAACCTGACGGTGCTCGAGAACGTCCGCATGGCGGTGCAGAGCCGTGCCGGCCTGGGCCTCAACCTGCTCTCGCTGTGGTCGGACCACGTCGAGACCATCGAGAAGGCCGAGCATTACCTGCATCGCGTCGCGCTTGCCGAACGCCGCCACGAGTCCGCCTCGGCACTCTCGCACGGCGACAAGCGCAAGCTCGAAGTGGCCATCCTGCTGGCGCTGGAGCCGGACATCTTCATGTTCGACGAGCCGACCGCCGGCATGAGCGTGGACGAGGTGCCGGTGGTGCTGGAGCTGATCCGGCACATGAAGGAACAGGGCGACAAGACCATCCTGCTGGTCGAGCACAAGATGGACGTGGTGCGTTCGCTCGCCGACCGCATCGTCGTGCTGCACAACGGCTACCTCGTCGCCGACGGCGATCCGGCCGAGGTGATGAACTCGCCCATCGTGCAGGAGGCCTATCTCGGCATGGGGGTGGCGGAGCATGTCTGAGCCGATGCTTGCCTTGGCTGGCGTCCATACCCACATCGGCCAGTACCACATCCTGCAGGGCGTGGATCTGGTGGTGCCGCGCGGCGAGCTGACCGTGCTGCTCGGCCGCAACGGCGCCGGCAAGACCACCACGCTGCGCACCATCATGGGCCTCTGGCATGCCTCGCGCGGCGCCCTGCTGTTCGACGGCAATGACGTCACCCGGGCGGCGACGCCGGACATTTCCTGCGCCGGCATCGCCTACGTGCCCGAGAACATGGGCATCTTCTCCGACCTGACCGTGCGCGAGAACCTCCTCCTCGCGGCGCGCGCCGGCGAGCCGGACACGGCGCGGCTGGAGTGGATCTTCGGCTTCTTTCCGGCGCTGAAGAAATTCTGGAACCAGGCGGCGGGCACGCTCTCGGGCGGCCAGAAACAGATGCTCGCCATCGCCCGCGCCATCGTCGAGCCGCGCAAGCTCCTGCTGGTCGACGAACCGACCAAGGGCCTGGCGCCGGCCATCATCCAGAGCCTGATCACCGCCTTCCGCGAACTCAAGGCGATGGAGACGACGATCCTCCTCGTCGAGCAGAACTTCAGCTTCGTCAAGTCCCTCGGCGACACGGTGGCGGTGATGGACGACGGCCGCATCGTGCACAGCGGCCGCATGGACGAACTGGCGGAAGACCGCGAGCTGCAGCAGAAGCTGCTCGGCCTCTCACTGGACACCCACCAATGACGACGACCACCCCCACCGCCACGGCGGATGCCGAACTGCCGCGGCTGCGGCTGGACACGCCGCCGCTGCTGGTGCTGCCGATCCTGGCCCTGCTGGCGCTGCCGCTCGTGGGCAGCTTCCCCACCTGGGTGACGCTGACCGTCGCCGGGCTCGCCATGGGCATGATGATCTTCATCATGGCCAGCGGCCTGACGCTGGTGTTCGGCCTGATGGACGTGCTCAACTTCGGCCACGGCGCCTTCGTCTCGGTCGGCGCCTTCACCGCCACGCTGGTGCTGCTGCCGATGCAGGGCTGGATGCAGGCCGACTCGGTGCTGCTGAACCTCTCCGCGCTCGGGCTGGCCATCGCGCTCGCCATGCTCGTCACCGGCGCGCTCGGCTGGGCCTTCGAGCGCATCATCGTCATGCCGGTGTACGGCCAGCACCTGAAGCAGATCCTCATCACCATGGGCGGCATGATCGTCGCCGAGCAGATGATCCATGTCGTCTGGGGGCCGGACCAGATCCCGCTGCCGCTGCCGACTTCCTTCCGCGGCGTCATCCTGGTTGGCGACGCCGCCGTCGAGAAGTACCGGCTGATCGCCGTCGCCGTCGGGCTGGTCGTCTTCGCGGCGATGTTCCTCGTGCTGAACCGGACCAAAGTCGGCCTGCTGATCCGCGCCGGCGTCGAGAACGGCGAGATGGTCGAGGCGCTCGGCTACCGCATCCGCCGCCTGTTCGTCGGCGTCTTCGTCGCCGGCTCGGCGCTGGCTGGCCTCGGCGGCGTGCTGTGGGGCCTCTACAAGGAGACGCTCACCGCCACCATGGGCGGCGACATCATGGTGCTGGTGTTCATCGTCATCATCATCGGCGGGCTCGGCTCGGTCGGCGGCTGCTTCATCGGCGCCCTGCTGGTGGCGCTGGTCGCCAACTACACCGGCTTCCTGGCGCCGAAGATCGCACTGGTCTCCAACATCCTGCTGATGGTGGCTATCCTGCTGTGGCGTCCGCAGGGACTCTATCCGGTGGCGAAGCGATGATGCTCCACAGACTGCTCTCGGGCGATTTTCCGCGCAGCCGCATCCTCGCGCTGGCGCTGCTGGCGATCGTCGCCGCCCTGGCGCTGGCGCCGTTCCTGTTCCCCGGCGCGCGCGCCCTCAATGTCGCCGCGACCATCTGCGTCTTCGTCGTGCTGGTCGCTTCCTACGACCTGCTGCTCGGCTACACCGGCATCGTCTCCTTCGCCCACACCATGTTCTACGGCATCGGCGCCTACGGCATCGGCCTCACGCTGCACAGCGTCGGGCCGACCTGGGGCGCCGTGTTCATGGGACTGACGATTGCCCTGCTGCTGTCGCTGGCGCTGGCACTGGTGATCGGCCTGTTCTCGCTGCGCGTGAAGGCCATCTTCTACGCCATGATCACCCTGGCGGTGGCCTCCGCCTTCGCGGTGCTTGCCTCGCAGCTGTCGGACTTTACCGGCGGCGAGGACGGCCGCACCTTCGGCGTGCCCGAGCTGCTGCGGCCCGGCTTCCGCCTGGTCGAGGCGGAGGTCTTCGGCACGGCCATCAACGGCAAGCTGATCACCTACTACCTGGTGTTCTTCTCGGCGCTGGCGCTGTTCCTGCTCCTGCTGCGGGTGGTGAATTCGCCCTTCGGCCGCGTGCTGCAGGCGATCCGCGAGAACGATTTCCGCGCCGAGGCGCTCGGCTACCGCACGGTGGTCTACCGCACCCTGGCCAACTGCCTTTCCGCCGTGGTGGCGACGCTGGCCGGCGCGCTGATGGCGCTCTGGCTGCGCTACGCCGGGCCGCAGACGACGCTGTCGTTCACCATCATGATGGACATCCTGCTCATCGTCGTCATCGGCGGCATGGGCACGCTCTACGGCGCGGTGGTCGGCGCGGCGCTGTTCATCCTGGCGCAGAACTACCTGCAGGCGCTGATGAAGCAGGGCAGCGATGCCCTTGTCGCCGTGCCGCTGCTGGCCAACCTGCTGCATCCGGACCGCTGGCTGCTCTGGCTCGGCGTGCTGTTCGTGCTGTCGGTCTATTTTTTTCCGACCGGCATCGTCGGAAAACTAAGAAATCTGAAACGATCATGATGATCTCGAACTACGTCACCGTCCTCGACCGCGAGCTGCACTACACGGAGTGGGGCGCGGGAAACCGGGAAACGGTCGTCATGTGGCACGGCCTGGCGCGCACCGGGCGCGACTTCGACGACATCGCGTCAGCCTTGTCCGACCGCTACCGCGTGCTGTGCCCGGACACCCTCGGCCGCGGCCTGTCGCAGTGGAGCCCGCGGCCGGAGATCGAATATTCGGTCGGCTTCTACACGCGCCTTGCGGTGGCCTTCGTCGATGCGCTGGGTGTCGGCACGATGCGCTGGCTCGGCACCTCGATGGGTGCCATGATCGGCACGGCGGCTGCGGCCGGACCGCTCAAGGGACGCATCAGCCACCTGGTGTTGAACGACATGGGGCCGAAGATCGGCGACGCGGCGCTGGCGCGCATCCGCGCCTATGCCGGCAGCCCGGCGCAGTTCGACCGCGTCTCCGAGCTGGAAACGTATTTCCGCATGATCTACAAGCCCTTCGGCCTGCTTACCGACGCGCAGTGGCGGCGCCTGGCCGAGACCTCGGTGCGGCGCACCGACGGCGGCCGCGTGACGCCGCACTACGACCCGAAGATCGTCATGATGTTCGACCACGAGGCCGAGCTGGTGCAGTGGGATTTCTGGGATGCGCTGGAGTGCAAGGCGTTGTGCCTGCGCGGCGCCGAGTCGGACCTGCTGCTGCCGGAAACGGCCGAGGAAATGGAACGGCGCGGGCCGTGCTGCCGTGTGGTCACTTTCCCTGGCATCGGCCATGCGCCGGCGCTCAACGTGCCGGAACAGATCGGCCTGGTGGCGGAGTTCCTCGCGAACTGAGTCGCGACACTACTCGCCGTTGCGCTGCATCGGCGGCCGCTTGCCGATATTCACGGCGACCTCCAGTTCCTTCGCCTCGCGCCGCAGCCTGAACGGGGCCGTCGTTCCCGGCGTCAGGCCGGCGATGAGTTCGAGCATGCCCTGCGGATCCTTCACCGGCCTGCCGCCGACGGCCACCAGCACGTCGCCGGGGCGGATGCCGGCGCGG
>CAJPFL010000289.1 GCA_905339315.1 Rhodocyclaceae bacterium | reverse complement strand
CTCGGCAGCTTCTCCGGCGCGATGGCGCAATCGAACGTCGACCAGGGCGCCGACGGCATGCTGGAGAGCGACCTGAAAACGGCCGCGCATCTGGGCAGGCGCGTGGCGGAAACGGCGTTGCGCTACGCGCGCGGCTGATTACTGCGTGCCGCGGCGGGCCAGCCAGATGCCGGCCAGCACGGCCGCGGCGCCGAACCACTGCAAGGCGGCAAGCGCTTCGCCGAACAGCAGCCAGGCGAAGCCGGCCGCGGCCACCGGCTGCAGCAGCAGGCTGACCGAGGAGAAGCTTGCCGCCAGGTGCGCCACCGCCCAGGTGATCAGGCCCTGACCGGCAAGCTGGCATACCAGCGCGAGGCCGAGCAGCACGCCCCAGCCAGCCGGACTCGCCGGCAAAATCGCTTCCCCCATGAGCAGCGCCAGCGGCAACAGGACCGCGGCGCAGGCCGCGCCGCTCGCAAACATGATGCGGGCGGTCGACTGCGTGTCGCGCAGGCGCTTCACGCACAGCTGGTAGCCGGCATAGAAAACCGCCGTCAGCATGCCGAGGCCGTCGCCGAGCAGGACCGATCCCGGGCCGCCGACATTGGCGCCCATCAGCAGTGCCGCCCCCGCCAGCGACAGCAGCATCCCGGCAAAGAAGACCGGCCTGGCGCGCTCGCCGAGCAGGATCCAGGCGCCAAGCGTGACCGCAACCGGCGCGAGATTGGCGAGGAAGGTGGCGTTGGCCACGCTGGTGAGGCGGATCGACCAGTGCCAGACAGCCAGGTCTGCCGCGAAAAACAGGCCGGCCAGCACCGCCATCGGCCACGCCGGGCGGGCGGCGCCCTGCTTCCGGCCCCGTTCCTGAAGCGCCATCCAGAGGGCAAGCAGCGGCAGCGCCAGCGCGAGCCGCCAGAAGGCGGTCGCCACCGGGCCGACCTCGGACAGGCGCACGAAGATCGGCGCGAAGGCAATGCCGATCGCGCCGGCGAAAAGCGCGACCAGGGCCATCGAGTTGCGCTTTCCGGCCATATCCAATTCTGTCAATCCCTTTTTCCTGCCGGCGTCCAGTATATTTCAGCCGCAAGCGGCATGACCGGGAGCGGCTTCGGTTCTAAAATACACACATGCCGTCCCCTGCCTTCGTCCATCTCCGCCTGCACAGCGAATATTCCATAGCCGACGGCATGGTTCGGCTCGATGAGGCCATCGACAGGGCCGCCGGCGACGGCATGCCGGCGCTGGCGCTGACCGACCTGGCCAACCTCTTCGGCATGGTCAAGTTCTACAGCGGCGCGCGCAGCCGCGGCCTGAAGCCGATCATCGGCTGTGACGCCTGGGTGGAACCTGTCGCCGGCGCCAGCGACCGGCCGGCGCGCCTGCTGCTGCTGGTGAAGAATCACGCCGGCTACCTTCGCCTGTGCGAACTGCTGACCCAGGCCTATCTCGGGCCGCGCAGCCGCGGCCGGGCCGAGATTTCGCGCGCCGCCTTTGCCGCCGGCGACAATGCCGGCCTGATCGCGCTGTCCGGCGCGGCCCAGGGCGATGTCGGCCAGGCACTCCTGATGGGCAGCGCCACCCAGGCCGAGGCTGCGGCGCGGGCGTGGGCGCGCCTGTTTCCCGACAGCTACTACATCGAGCTGCAGCGCTACGGCCAGCCGCAGGCCGAGCAGCTTGTCGCGGCGAGCGTGGCGCTGGCGGCGAAGCTGGATCTGCCGGTGGTGGCGACGCATCCGCTGCAATTCATCGCGCGCGACGATTTCAAGGCGCACGAGGCGCGGGTGTGCATCGCCGAAGGCTATGTGCTGGCCGATCCGCGCCGGCCGAAACAGTTCACGGAGGAGCAGTATTTCAAGTCCCAGGCCGAGATGCAGGCTCTGTTCGCCGACCTGCCCGAGGCGCTGGAGAATTCGGTCGAGATCGCGCGCCGCTGCAACCTGACCATCGAACTGGGCAGAAACCAGCTGCCGCAGTTTCCCGTGCCCGAGGGCGTCACCCTCGACGATTACCTGACGCAGCAGGCGGAGGCGGGGCTGGAGCGGCGCCTGGCGCAGCTGTATGACGATCTCGCCGAGCGCGAGCGCAAACGGCCGGAATATGCCGAACGCCTTGCCTTCGAATGCAGGACCATCCGGCAGATGGGCTTTCCCGGCTATTTCCTCATCGTTGCCGACTTCATCAACTGGGCCAAGCTGAACGGCGTGCCGGTCGGCCCGGGGCGCGGCTCGGGCGCCGGCTCGCTGGTGGCCTACTCGCTCGGCATCACCGACCTCGACCCCCTGCGCTACGAGCTGCTGTTCGAGCGTTTCCTCAACCCGGAACGCGTCTCCATGCCCGACTTCGACGTGGACTTCTGCCAGGAGGGCCGCGACCGCGTCATCGACTATGTCAAGCGCAAGTACGGCGGCCATGCCGTCTCGCAGATCGCCACCTTCGGCACCATGGCGGCGAAGGCGGTGATCCGCGATGTCGGCCGCGTGCTCGACCTCGGCTTCAATTTCGTCGACCAGTTCGCCAAGCTGATCCCCAGCGAGCTGGGGATCACCCTGAAGGATGCGCGCGCCAAGGAGCCGGCCATCAACGAGCGCGCCGAGCGCGAGGAGGAGATCCGCGAGCTGCTGGCGCTGGCGGAGAAGCTCGAGGGCCTGACGCGCAACGTCGGCATGCACGCCGGCGGCGTGCTCATCGCGCCGGGCAGGCTGACCGACTTCTGCCCGCTCTATTCGGCCGGCGGCGCGGAAGCCGCGGTGAGCCAGTTCGACAAGGACGATGTCGAGCAGGCCGGCCTGGTGAAATTCGACTTCCTCGGCCTGCGCACCCTGACCATCCTCGCCGAGGCGGTGCGCTTCGTGAAGGAGGTGGAGGGCGTCGGCCTCGACCTCGACACCCTGCCGCTCGACGACAAGCCGACCTACGACCGCATCTTCAAGACGGCCAACACCACGGCGGTGTTCCAGTTCGAATCGCGTGGCATGAAGGACACCCTGGTGCAGGCGAAGCCGGACCGGCTGGAGGACCTGATCGCCCTGAATGCGCTCTACCGGCCGGGGCCGATGGACTTCATCCCGAACTTCATCGCCCGCAAGCACGGCCGCGAACGCATCGTTTATCCGCATCCGCTGCTGGAAAAGGTGGTCGGCAACACCTACGGCATCATGGTGTACCAGGAGCAGGTGATGCAGGCAGCCCAGGTGGTGGCCGGCTACTCGCTCGGCGGCGCCGACCTCCTGCGCCGCGCCATGGGCAAGAAGAAGCCCGAGGAGATGGCCAAGCAGCGCGAGATCTTCGTCGCCGGGGCGGAGAAAAACGGCATCGGCGCCGACAAGGCGAACGAGATCTTCGACACCATGGAGAAGTTCGCCGGCTACGGCTTCAACAAGTCGCACGCCGCCGCCTATTCCCTGGTCGCCTACCAGACGGCGTACCTCAAGTGCCACCACCCGGCGGCCTTCATGGCGGCGACGCTGTCCTCGGAAATGGCTGACACCGACAAGGTGCAGTTCTTCGTCTTCGACGCCATATCCTATGGACTGACTTTTCTGCCGCCCGACGTCAACCGCAGCCGCCACCGTTTCACGCCGGTGGATGCGAAGACGATCCGCTACGGGCTTGGCGCCATCAAGGGCACAGGCGAGTCGGCCATCGGCGCGATGCAGCGCGCGCGCGAGGCCGGCGGCGACTTCACCGACCTCTTCGATTTCTGCCGGCGCATCGACAAGCGCGTGGTGAACCGCCGCGTCATCGAGGCGCTGATCCGCGCCGGCGCCTTCGATTCGATCGACGAGCGCCGCGCCAGCCTGATGGCCTCGGTCGGCATCGCCCTCGAGGCGGCCGAGCAGGCCGAGCGCAACGCCCTGCAGGTCGGCCTGTTCGATGCCGGCGGCGGACAGGACCAGCCGTTGAAGATGGTCGAGGTGCCGCCCTGGAGCGAGCGCGAGCGCCTGCTGAACGAAAAGCAGGCGCTCGGCTTCTTCCTCTCCGGCCACCCCTACAACGAGGTGCGCGCCGAGCTCTCCGCCTTCGTGCGGCGCCCGCTCGCCTCGCTGGAACCGCAGAAGGAGCCGCTGCTGCTGGCCGGCATCGTCACCGCTACCCGCACCCAGATGACCCGCCGCGGCAAGATGATCGTCGTCACCCTCGACGATGGCACGGCGCAGGTCGAGATGACGGTGTACAACGAGGTGTTCGAGGCCGAGCGCGCCAAGATCCGCGAGGACGAGCCGCTGATCGTCGAGGGCAAGGTAAGCCGGGACGATTTCAACGGCGGCCTGCGCGTGGTCGCCGACAGGCTGATGACGCTGGCAGAGGCGCGCAGCCGGTTCGCCAAGGCGCTGCGCGTGGCCTTGAATGGAAAAGTCAGCCTCGGCGACACGGCGGCCGCCGAGCGGTTGCGCATCCTGCTGGCGCCGTATCGCAACGGGCCGTGCCCGGTGCGCGTGCGCTATCGCAATGCCCAGGCCGAGTGCGAACTGCCGCTGGGAGAGGCCTGGCGCGTGCGACTCGATGACGAACTGCTCGTCGGCCTGCAGCAGTGGCTGAAGGCCGAGAACGTCGAAGTCTTGTATCAGTAGTTCAGCTTAAATCCGCGACCAGCGAATCGCGCACAGCCGGCGGCACGGTGACGGATTCGCGATAGAGGTCGTGGTCGATGCCGGCGCGGATCGTCGCGCCGCCCTTCGCCGCGGCGATCATCTGCGGCGTCAGCTCGAAGCGCATGAAATGTACCGCCGAGGTCTTGTCCTCGGTCTCGCGCTCGAGGTCCTCGTTGGCGATGGGGTACACCCTGTCGCACCCTTCCACCTGCAGCCAGACCTTCTTCTCGATGCCGATCAGCTTCGCCAGGGCGGCGCGGCGCTCGTTCTCGTCGCTGTACTCGACCATGAAGGTGGCCTTCCAGTTGTGGCCGTCGGGGATCAGCGGGTTGTAGACGTCGAGCTCCTCCTGGATCAGCTCCGGCTCGAACATGCGCTCCAGGCGCAGCATCTCCTGCACCTGGTACTGCATGGTCAGCGCGTCCTCGAAGTAGAGCGTGGCGTGCGCGCCGATCGGCAGCTGGCGGTTCTTCTTGTGCGCGAGCACCCTGGCGCGGAATTCCGGCCGCACGCGGGCGTATTTCTCGAGGCTGAAGAGGTCTTCGTGTCGCAACATGGTCAAACTCCGTAGGCTTTTCTCAACAGGGTGATGGGGTGTTCGGGCGAGCTGCCGTCGGCGCGGACGTGGCCGATGTGGTGGCCGGCCATGGCGCAGTCGCTGCCGTAGTGGTCGGGCTGCGCCTCGTTGACGCGCTTCACCACCGGCTTGACGATCTTCACGGCGAATTCGTGGAACTCCTGCTTCACGGCGTAGGTGCCGTCGTGGCCGGAGCAGCGCTCGATGATGTCCACCTCGGTGCCCGGCACCAGCGACAGCGCCTCCTTCGTCTTCGGCCCGATGTTCTGCACGCGCTGGTGGCAGGCGGCGTGGTAGGAGACCTTGCCCAGCGGCGTCTTGAAGTCGGTCTGCAGCTTGCCTTCCTTGTGGCGCAGCATCAGGTACTCGAAGGGGTCGTAGAAGGCGTTCTTCACCTTCTGCACGTCGGCATCGTCCGGGAACATCAGCGGCAGCTCCTGCTTGAACATCAGCACGCAGGAGGGCACCAGCGCGGTCAGGTCCCAGCCGGCGTCAACCAGCTTGGCCAGGCCCGGGATGTTCACTTCCTTGGCGGCCTTGACCGATTCCAGGTCGCCCAGCTCAAGCTTGGGCATGCCGCAGCAGCGCTCCTTCTCGGCCAGCGTGACCGGGATGCCGTTGTGATTGAAGACGGCGGCGAGGTCCTCGCCGGGGCCGGGTTCGTTGCGGTTCATGTAGCAGGTGGCGAACAGGGCCACCTTGCCCTGGGTGGGGCCGGCGGCCTCGCCCGGGGTGTCGAGGGGCAACTGCTGCAACCGGCTGCGCAGCGGGCGGCTGGAAAATTCCGGCAGCCAGGCGTCGGCATGGATGCCGGCGACGGCTTCCAGCGCCTTGCGGGCCGCGCCGATCTTGTTGACGGCATTCACCGTCTGGGCGACGACAGGAATGCCGGCGAGCCTGCCGACGGCATCGGTGCTGGTCAGCACCTTGTCGCGCAGTTTGGTGGTGCCCTTCCTGAAATGCACCGCCTTGGCGCGCAGCATGAGATGGGGGAAGTCCAGGTTCCACTCGTGCGGCGGCACGTAGGGACACTTGGTCATGTAGCAGAGGTCGCAGAGGTAGCAGTGCTCGACGACCTTCCAGTAATCTTCCTTCTTGACGCCATCCACTTCCAGCGTCGGCGATTCATCGACGAGGTCGAACAGCGTCGGAAAGGATTGGCAAAGGCTGATGCAGCGGCGGCAGCCGTGGCAGATGTCGAAAACGCGCTCCAGCTCGTGGTTCAGCTTCCCTTCGTCGTAGAACTCCGGGTTCAGCCAGTCGAGCGCATGCCGGGTCGGGGCTTCGAGATTGCCTTCGCGTGCCATGTTGTTCTCCCTTGTTTCGAAAAAAACCGGCCATCACGGCTTCGTGATGGCCGGCTTGTCCTGCTCAGCCCAGTTCGTTCAGGGCCTTCTGGTAGCGGTTGGCGTGCGAGCGTTCCGCCTTGGCCAGGGTCTCGAACCAGTCGGCGATCTCGTCGAAGCCCTCCGAACGCGCGTCCTTCGCCATGCCCGGGTACATGTCGGTGTACTCGTGGGTCTCGCCGGCGACGGCGGACTTCAGGTTGTCGGCAGTGGCGCCGAAGGGCAGGCCGGTGGCCGGGTCGCCGCACTTCTCCAGATACTCCAGGTGGCCGTGGGCGTGGCCGGTTTCGCCTTCCGCGGTCGAGCGGAACAGGGCGGCGACATCGGCATAGCCCTCGACGTCGGCCTTGTTTGCGAAATACAGGTAGCGGCGGTTGGCCTGCGATTCGCCGGCGAAGGCATCCTTCAGGTGCTTCTCGGTCTTGCTT
>CAJPFL010000288.1 GCA_905339315.1 Rhodocyclaceae bacterium | reverse complement strand
TCCTTGCCCTGGCGGTAGTTCAGGTTGAGGATGGAGATCGGCTTGACCTCCATCTTGGCGACCTCTTCCTCCGGAATGTCGATGTTCATGCCGGAGTTGGCCACCATGCCGGTGGCGAGGACGACGAGGTCGGCCTCGACGCTCACGTCCTCGTTGAGGATGAGGTCCTTGAAATTCACCTTGCAGGCATTGCCCGCCGCTTCCACCGAGGACGTCTTGCCCTTGGTGAAGGTGACGCCCTTCTGCTGGCCGCTGCGGTAGAAATCCTCGCCGGTGCCCGGCACGCGCAGGTCGGTGTACATCACCATCGTGTCGATGTCGGGATTGGCGTCCTTGAAGTACATCGCCTGCTTGATGCTGGTGGCGCAGCAGTGGCCGGAGCAGTAGGGCAGGTGTTTGCCGCCGGATTCCATCGCCTCGTCGCGCTGGCCGGCGCACTGGATGAACACCACGCTCTTGACTTCGCCGCCGTCGGAGGGGCGCTTGACCGCGCCGCCCCCGTTGTCTTGTGCCGCCTTGACGAGCTTTTCCAGGCCGAGCTGGTCGACCACGTTCGGGCTCTTGCCGGCGCCGAGTTCCGGCAGCTTCATCATGTCGTAGGGCGTGAAGCCGGTGGCCTGGATGAGGGCGCCGACTTCCTCCGTCACCGTCGCGCCGGACTCCTGGGCGATGTCGACCGCGAAGCGGCCGGGCGCGCCGTTGGTCTGGGCGATGGTCGAGTTGAGGTGCAGCTTGATGCGCGGATGCGCGCTGACCCTGGCAGCCAGTTCGGCGATGCCGGTGTCGGCCGGATCGGCGTAGGGCTGCATCGAGGGCACGCGCTTGACGAGCTGGCTGGCCCAGCCGCCGAGGGCAGCGGATTTCTCCACGAGCACGGTGTCGTAGCCGGCCTCGGCCATTTCCAGCGCGGCCGTCATGCCGGAGACGCCGCCGCCGACAACGAGGATGCGCTTGTTGCTGGCGCGATTCGGGTTGCCTTCCGGCACCTTCATCTTCTTCACTTCGGCGCAGCCCATGCGCACGTAGTCGTCGGCCATTTCCTGCGTCGTCTCGGCGGACTCGTCGCCCTCGGGCTGGCTCCAGATGACGCCTTCGCGGATGTTGGCGCGCGACATGGCGACGCCGGGAAAGTTGAAGGCTTCCGTCTTGGCGCGGCGCGAGCAGGCGGCGATGACGATGTGGGTGACGGCTTCCTTCTCGATGTCGTCCTTGATTGTCTGCACGCCGGATGCGTCGCACAGGCAGGCATGCTCGCGCACGAGCGCCATCTTGCCTTCCTTCTGCGCGATTTTCGCCATCTGCGCCGTGCTGACGCGCTCGCCGATGCCGCAGCCCGAGCAGATGTAGGCGGCTGTTTTCATTTCGGCCATTATGCTGCCTCCGTACCGGCTGTCTTGTTGATCACCTGAATCGCGCGCAGCGATGCCGCCGTGGCGTTCTGCACCGCGCGATTGACGTCGAGGGCATTCGTGGCGCAGCCGGCGCTGAACATGCCTTCGCCTGCCGTCTCGATGAAGCCGCTCGAATCGAGGACGATGTCCTCTGGTAGCTTGATGCCCTTGATCGACGGCTCCATGCCCACCGCCAGCACGGCGAGGTCATGCGGCGTCGCGTAGCGGTTGTAGCCCTCGGTGTCCACGCCGTGCAGCACGACGTCACCGGTCTTCTCGTCCTGCACGATCTTCGCCACCTTCGACTTGACGAAGCCGACGGTCGCGTCCTGCTGCACCTTGCGGTAGAAATCCTCGAAGCGGTCGATGGCGCGGATGTCGATGTAGTAGATGGTCGACTTCGCGTCGTCGCCCCAGGCCTCGCGCACGTATTGCGTCTGCTTGAGGGAGGCCATGCAGCAGATGCGCGAGCAGTGGCGCAGGTGGTTCTCGTCGCGCGAGCCGGCGCACTGTATGAAGGCAACGTTCTTCGCCTCCTTGCCGTCCGAGGGGCGCAGGATCCTGCCGCCGGTCGGGCCGTGCGGGTCGCACATGCGCTCGAACTCGACGGAGGTGATGACGTTGGCGAAGCGGTCGTAGCCGTAGGGCTGGATCTTCGCCGCGTCGTAGGGCTTCCAGCCGGTGGCCCAGACCACGGCGCCGACCTTCAGCTCGATCATCTCTTCCTGCATGCCGAGATCGACGGCGCCGACCTTGCAGGCGGCCTTCGCCGCCTCGCCGTCGGGCGTGCCGACGATCGAGGGGTCGAGCACGTAGCGCTGCGGGTAGGCCATGCCGTGCGGCAGGTAAGCGGCCTTCATCTTGTCGAGGCCGTAGTTGTAGGGGTTGGGAATCTCGGCGGAAACGGCCTTGCTGCAGTCGCCGCAGGCGGTGCATTTCTCATTGACGTAGCGCGGGGCGATCTTCAGCGTCGCGGTGTAGTCGCCGCGCGTGCCGCTGATGGCCGACACCTCCGCCATCGTCAGGACGCGCACGTTGCGGTTGCCCTTGAGGCGCCGCAGGTTGATCTCCAGGCCGCAGGTGGGGTGGCACATCTTGGGGAAGTAGCGGTAGAGCTGGGCGGTGCGCCCGCCCAGCGTCGGCAGCTTCTCGGCGAGGATGACCTGCTTGCCGCACTCGGCGGCTTCGAGCGCTGCCGTCATGCCGGAGATGCCGCCGCCGACGACGAGAATCGTCTGGCTGGTAGCGATGGATGCTGACATCGAGCCTCCCGGGAACTGAAATGCTTGTTGAAGAACAGAAGCGGATTCTAATCAACAACGCCCTGATTACCGTCTGAATTTGCCTATATCGGGATTGAAACTCTAAATCCCGATTCGGGATGAAGCTTGATGCAGATCAAACCATTGCATGCGGCAGGGTCAAGCAGCGGCGAATGACAGTCGCTGGATTGCAAATTCCATTGTTGCCAGGTCGCCGAGCACCCAGGTTGCCGCCGGTGCGCCGAGACCGGCCACCGTGCCGGGATTCACCAGCCGGGTGGTGCCGCCCCTGACGTTCGCCTGCTGCGCGATTTCAGGCTTGTGGCTGTGGCCGCAGCAGACGAGATCGTAGTCGCCGGTGCAGGCCATGGCCTGGCCGTAGTGCGGGTAATGCACCAGAAAAATTTTCCGCCCGGCCAGCTCGATCGATGCGTCGCCGCCGTGATAACTCAGCAGTCCGTTCGAGCGTGTCGCCATCTGGCTGATGGCGGTGAAGTCGCCGAGATTGTTGCCGTGGATGACATGCACCGGCAGGCCGATGGCGAGCAGGGGCTTGAGGGTATTGGGGCCGATGATGTCGCCGCAATGCAGGACGGCGCCGGCGCCGAGGGACTTGGCCTCCTCGACGGCGGCGGCCAGCATCGGGCCGCGGTCGTGGCTGTCGGAGACGATGCAGACTTTCATCAGACGATCAGGGGGCCGTGATAGTCCTCGTCCGGGCCGAGGCCGGGATTCGACATGATGGCGCGGCGCTTGGCGTCGTGGTCGACCTGCAGCTGCAGCAGGTTGCGCACGCAGTCCTCGATGACGTCGTAGTCCTGCTCGCCAATGCGGTACTGTTGTTCCTCGGTGTAGAAGAAGTAGGAGCGGTAGCGCCTGTCGCCCAGCTTGCAGACGACGAACTGCACCTTGCGCTCGTTCCAGTAGATGCCCGGGACGGTGGTGAGGGCCTCCGAGCCCGGCGTCAGGCGCACCTCGACATCGGCCTCCTGCAGGTCGACGAGCTGGCCGTAACGGTAGATCATGGCGGCTTCGACGGCGCGCCGCTCGGCGGGGTTGAATGCGGGAATATCGTTCATGGCAGACCTGCTGGCTTGAAAACGGACAGTATCCGGCATTCGAGCTTACACCAGCCCATAAGTAGCGCAAGAGTAGGCTACTTATGGTGAAATAAAAACAATTGGCTTGAGGACTTGGCGCAAAGCCCGAAGAATATCAACAACCGCTAATATATTTAATTCCAAACCATGTCTGCTTCGACTCCGTCCGTGCAGGAGGTCAAGAAAACCACCTGCTACATGTGCGCCTGCCGCTGCGGCATCCGCGTGCATCTGGTCGACGGGCAGGTGCGCTACATCGACGGCAACCCGGAGCATCCGCTCAACCAGGGCGTGATCTGCGCCAAGGGCAGCTCCGGCATCATGAAGCAGTATTCGCCGGCGCGGCTGACGCAGCCGCTGCTGCGCAAGCCGGGCAGCGAGCGCGGCGCCGGCGCGTTCGAGCCGATCTCCTGGGAGCAGGCCTTCTCGATCCTCTCCGAGCGCCTGGCGAAGATCCGCGCCACCGATCCCAAAAAATTCGCCATCTTCACCGGCCGCGACCAGATGCAGGCGCTGACCGGCCTCTTCGCACGCCAGTTCGGCACACCCAACTACGCAGCGCACGGCGGCTTCTGCTCGGTGAACATGGCTGCCGGCATGATCTACACCATCGGCGGCTCCTTCTGGGAATTCGGCGGACCGGATCTCGACCGTGCCAAGCTGTTCGTCATGATCGGCACGGCGGAGGACCACCATTCGAATCCGCTCAAGATCGCCATTTCGAAGTTCAAGCGCAGCGGCGGCCGCTTCGTTTCCATCAACCCGGTGCGCACCGGCTACTCGGCCATCGCCGACGAGTGGGTGCCGATCCGCCCGGGCACCGACGGCGCGCTGCTGCTGGCGATCATCCACGAGATCATCGCCCAGGGCCTCTACGACCGCGACTTCCTGGTGCGCTACACCAATGCCGGCCAGCTGGTGAACCTCGACGAGCAGAGCGACGAGTTCGGCATGTTCCTGCGCACCGAGGTGCCGGAGGAGGAGGGCTGTTTCGACCCTCAGAACAAGCTGTGGTGGGACCGCGTGGGCAACAAGCCGGTGGTCACGCACACCGAGGGCTGCGACCCCTTCCTGCTGGGCGAATTCACGCTCGCCGACGGCACGCCGGTGAAGCCGTCCTTCCAGCTGCTGCAGGAGCGAGTGAAGGACTACACGCCGGAATGGGCCGAGGGCCTGACCGGCATTCCGGCGGCGACCATCAAGCGTCTCGCCTACGAGATGGGCGTCACGGCGCGCGACCAGAAGATCGAGCTGCCGATCGCGTGGACCGATTCCTGGGGCAAGGAGCACGACACCGTCACCGGCAACCCGGTGGCCTTCCATGCCATGCGCGGCCTGGCGGCGCATTCGAACGGCTTCCACACCATCCGCGCGCTGGCGATCCTGATGTCGCTGCTCGGCACCATCGACCGGCCCGGCGGCTTCCGCCACAAGGCGCCGTTCCCGCGGCCCATCCCGCCCTGCGCCAAGACGCCCAACACGCCGCTGGCCGTCAAGCCGAATTCGGTGCTGGACGGCATGGCGCTGGGCTGGCCGGCCGAGCCGGACGATCTCTTTGTCGACGACTCGGGAAATCCGGTACGCATCGACAAGGCCTTCTCCTGGGAGTATCCGCTCTCGGTGCACGGCCTGATGCACAACGTCATCACCAACGCCTGGCGCGGCGACCCCTACCGCATCGACACCCTGCTGATATTCATGGCCAACATGGCATGGAACTCCACCATGAACACGGTGGAGGTGCGCAAGATGCTCAATGACAAGGATGAACAGGGCGAATACAAGATCCCCTTCATCGCCGTCTGCGACGCCTTCCAGTCCGAGATGACGGCCTTCGCCGACCTCGTGCTGCCGGACACCACCTACCTCGAGCGCCACGACGTGATGTCGATGCTCGACCGGCCGATCTCGGAATTCGACGGCCCGGTGGATTCGGTGCGCATCCCGGTGCTGCCGCCGACCGGCGAGTGCAAGCCCTTCCAGGAAGTGCTGATCGAACTGGGTACGCGCCTGAAGCTGCCGGTGTTCGTCAAGCAGGACGGTACGCGCAAGTATCGCGACTACCCGGACTTCATCACCAACTACGAGACCGAGCCGGGCTCCGGCATCGGCTTCCTCGCCGGCTGGCGCGGCAAGGGCGGCGAGAAGTTCATGCGCGGCGAGCCGAACCCGCGCCAGTGGGAGATGTACGCGCAGAACAACTGTGTTTACCACCACGCGCTGCCGCGCTCCTACCAGTACATGCGCAACTGGAACCAGGGCTACCTCGAGTGGTCGCAGCGCAGCCGCATCACGCGCTACGCCGAGCCGATCCTGATCCACCTGTATTCCGAGGTGCTGCAGAAGTTCCGACTCGCCGCGCAGGGCAAGGGCATCACGAGGAAGCCGCCCGAGCACCTGAAACGGCGCATCGAGACCTACTTCGATCCGCTGCCCTTCTACTTCGACCCGCTCGAGGTGCAGGCGACCGACACCCACAAGTATCCGCTCGCGGCGGTGACGCAGCGGCCGATGGCGATGTACCACTCCTGGGATTCGCAGAACGCCTGGCTGCGGCAGATCCATGCGCACAACTATCTCTTCGTGAATGCGCGCACGGCGCGGCTGGCCGGCATCGACGACGGCGACTGGATCTGGGTCGAGTCGCAATGGGGCAAGGTGCGCTGCATGGCGCGCCACTCCGAGGCGGTGGAGCCGGGCACGGTGTGGACCTGGAACGCCATCGGCAAGGC
>CAJPFL010000287.1 GCA_905339315.1 Rhodocyclaceae bacterium | reverse complement strand
TGGCGACGGCGGCATCGGCGGCGGCGAGGAATTCCGGCAGGGCTTCGAGGATCGTGACCTCGGCGCCGAGGCGCTTCCAGACGCTGCCCAGCTCGAGGCCGATGACGCCGGCGCCGATGACGCCGAGGCGTTTCGGCACGGCATCGAAGGCGAGCGCGCCGGTGTTGTCGCAAATCAATTTGTTGTCGACGGGAACGCCGTCGAGGTGGCGCGGGCGCGAGCCGGTGGCGACGATGACGTGCTTCGCCACCACCACTTCGCCGGCGACGTCCACTTCCCAGCCGTCCTCGCCGCCGCCGGCGAACTTGCCGTGGCCGGGCAGCAGCGTCACCTTGTGCTTCTTGAACAGGCCCTTGATGCCGCCGGTGAGCTGGGTGACGATGTTGTCCTTGCGCTTGACCATGGTCCTGACGTCGATCCTGACGTCGTCGACGGTGATGCCGTGCATGACGAAGCCGTGGCGGGCATTGTCGAAGTGCTCGGAGGACTGCAGCAGCGCCTTGGAGGGAACGCAGCCGACGTTGAGGCAGGTGCCGCCGAGGCGCACCTCGCCCTTCGGGTCGTCGTAGGACTCGGATTCGCAGCAGGCGGTGGAAAAACCCAGCTGCGCGGCGCGGATGGCGGCGACGTAACCGCCGGGGCCGCCGCCGATGACAAGCACATCAAATTGTTTGGCCATACGAAACCCCTTCTATTAACCACGGCGGGCACGGCGACACGGCGGAAAGCATGTCAAGTCGCCGTGTCGCCGTGTTCGCCGTGGTGAATGCCTTTCTCAGATTTCCAGCAGCAGGCGCGCCGGGTCCTCCAGCGCTTCCTTCATGGTGACGAGGCCGAGCACCGCCTCGCGGCCGTCGATGATGCGGTGGTCGTAGGACATCGCCAGGTAGTTCATCGGGCGGACGACGATCTGGCCGTTCTCGACCACGGCGCGGTCCTTGGTGGCGTGGATGCCGAGGATGGCCGACTGCGGCGGGTTGATGATCGGCGTCGACAGCATCGAGCCGAAGACGCCGCCGTTGGAGATGGAGAAGGTGCCGCCGGTGAGCTCCTCGATGGAGAGCTTGCCGTCCCTGGCCTTGGCGCCGAACTCGGCGATCTTCTTCTCGATGTCGGCGAGCGACATCTGGTCGGCGTCGCGCAGGATCGGCACCACCAGGCCGCGGGGCGAGCCGACGGCAATGCCGATGTCGAAGTAGCCGTGGTAGACGATGTCGTTGCCGTCGATCGAGGCGTTGAGCACCGGGTACTTCTTCAGCGCGGCGACTGCCGCCTTGACGAAGAACGACATGAAGCCGAGCTTGACGCCGTGCTCCTTCTCGAACTTGTCCTTGTAGCGGTTGCGCAGTTCCATCACCGGCGCCATGTTCACCTCGTTGAAGGTGGTGAGGATGGCGGCGGTCGACTGCGACTGCACCAGGCGCTCGGCGATGCGGGCGCGCAGGCGGCTCATCGGCACGCGCTGCTCGGTGCGCTCGCCGACGATAGCGTCGACGTTCACCGGCGCGGCGGGCTGGGCCATGGCGGGACGCGCCGGCGCGGCGGGCGCCGGCGGCGCGGCCGGGCGCTGGGCTTCCAGCACGTCGGCCTTGGTGACGCGGCCGCCGCGGCCGGAGCCTTCGACGGCGCCGGCATCGAGGCCCTTCTCGGCCATCAGCTTGCGCGCGGCAGGGCCGGCCGGGGCGGCGGCAGCGGACGCAGAAGTCAGCTTCTGCGGGACGGCGGCGGACTTGGCGGGCGCCGCAGCGGCTTTCGCTTCGGTGTCGAGCTGGGCGATGACCTCGCCGGCAACGACGCTTTCGCCGTTGCCCTTGAGGATCTTCACCAGCACGCCGGACTCGGGCGCGGGCAGCTCGAGCACCACCTTGTCGGTCTCGATGTCGATCAGGTTCTCGTCGCGGGCGACGGCCTGGCCTTCCTGCTTGTGCCAGGAGACCAGCGTCGCCTCGGCGACGGATTCGGACAGTTGGGGGACTTTGACGTCAATCAGCATTTTTCTCTCCGCTTTTCTTGGTCACTTCGACGAGCCGAGGGCCTCGTTGATGAGGTCCTTCTGCTGCTCCATGTGTTTCGAGGCGTAGCCGACCGCCGGCGAGGCCGAGGCCGGCCGCGAGACGACGTGCAACTCCTGGCCCTTGCGCAGGACGCTCTGCAGGCGATGCGCCTTGGCGTACCAGGCGCCCTGGTTGAGCGGCTCTTCCTGGCACCACACCAGATCCCTGGCGTGGGGATAGCGCTTCAGTTCCTCGGCGAAGCGCCGGTCGTCGAAGGGGTAGAGCTGCTCGACGCGCAGGAAGGCGACGTTCTCCAGCTTGCGCTCGCGGCGCGCCGCCAGCAGGTCGAAATACACCTTGCCGGCGCAGGCGACGACGCGCGTCACCTTCTTCGGGTCGATCGGGTCGATCTCGCCGATGACGGTATTGAAGGTGTCGTTGGCGATGTCCTCGAGCGTCGTCGTCGCCTCCTTGTTGCGCAGCAGCGACTTCGGCGTGAACACGACCAGCGGCTTGCGCTGCTTCCTCAGCATCTGCCGGCGCAGCAGGTGGTACATCTGGCCGGCGCTCGACGGCATGCAGACCTCCCAGTTGAACTCGGCCGAGAGCTGCATGTAGCGCTCGACCCGCGCCGAGGAGTGCTCCGGGCCCTGGCCCTCGTAGCCGTGCGGCAGCAGCAGCACCAGGCCGCAGCCGCGACCCCACTTGGCCTCGCCCGAGGAGAGGAACTGGTCGATGACGACCTGGGCGCCGTTGGCGAAGTCGCCGAACTGCGCCTCCCAGATCACCAGCTCGTTGGGGCTGGCGGTGGCGAAGCCGTACTCGAAGGCGAGCACGGCCTCCTCGGAAAGCACCGAGTCGAAGCAGTGGAACCAGCCCTGCTTTTCCTGGAGATTGGCGAGCGGCCACCAGGTGCCCTCGTCCCATTTCTCGCGGTTCTGGTCGTGCAGCGCGGCATGGCGGTGGAAGAAGGTGCCGCGGCCGACGTCCTCGCCGGAGATGCGCACGTTGAAGCCGGCGGCGAGCAGCGTGGCGTAGGCGAGGTTCTCGCCCATGCCCCAGTCGACCTGCAGCTTGCCCTGCCCCATCGCCTTGCGGTCGTCGATGATCTTCTGCACGCGCGGGTGCAGGGTGAAGTTCGCCGGGATGTCGGTCAGGCGCCCGGCAAGGCGCTTGAGTTCCTTCATCGGCACGGTGGTGTCGCACTTCTCGGTGTAGGGCACGTTGACGTGCGGCGTCCAGTCGATAGCGAACTTGCTGTGGTAGTCGGTGATGACCGGGTCGATCAGGTGGCGGCCCTCGTCGAGGGCGGTGCGGTAGTCCCTGATCTTCTGCTCGGCGTCGCCGGGGGCGATGACGCCCTGCGCCTCCAGCTTGTCGGCATAGAGCTTGCGCGTGCCGGGATGCTGGGCGACCTTCTTGTACATCAGCGGCTGGGTGACCATCGGCTCGTCCTGCTCGTTGTGGCCGAGCTTGCGGAAGCAGACGATGTCGACGACCACGTCCTTGCGGAATTCCTGGCGGAACTCCATGGCAATCTGGGTCACCAGGGCGACGGCCTCGGGGTCGTCCCCGTTCACGTGGAAGATCGGCGCCTCGACCATCTTGAACAGGTCGGTGCAGTAGAGCGAGGAGCGGTAGTCGCGCAGGTCGGAGGTGGTGAAGCCGATCTGGTTGTTGACGATGAGGTGCACCGTGCCGCCGGTGCCGTAGCCGCGCGTCTGCGAGAAGTTGAGCATCTCCTGGTTGACGCCCTGGCCGGCGACGGCGGCATCGCCGTGGATCAGCACCGGCAGCGCCTCGGCCTTGCCGTTGGCGCCGCGGCGCACCTGGCGCGCGTACACCGAGCCGGCGACGACGGGATTGACGATCTCCAGGTGCGAGGGGTTGAAGGCCAGCGTCAGGTGCATCGGGCCGGCGGGGGTGGCGACGTCCGAGGAATAGCCCATGTGGTACTTGACGTCGCCGGCGGAGAGCACCGAGGCCTTCTTGCCCTCGAACTCGGCGAACAGCATCGAGGGCTGCTTGCCGAGGGTGTTCACCAGCACGTTGAGTCGGCCGCGGTGGGCCATGCCGATGACCATCTCCTGCACGCCGACGGTGGCGGCGGTGCGGATCAGCTGGTCCATCGCCAGGATCAGCGATTCGCCGCCTTCGAGCGAGAAGCGCTTCTGGCCGACGTAGCGGGTGTGCAGGTAGCGCTCCAGCGTCTCCGCCTGGGTGACCATGCGCAGGAAGCGCCTCTTGTCGTCGGCGCTGAAGGGGTAGGCCGAGCGGATGGTCTCCAGCCTGGACTGGATCCAGCGCTTCTGCGCCACCTCGGACAGGTACATGTACTCGGCGCCGATGGTGCCGCAGTAGGTCTGGCGCAGCGCCTCGAGGATCTCGCGCAGCGTCGCCTGCTCGGGCGCGGCGGCGAAGCTGCCGGTGGCGAAGGTCTGGCCGAGGTCGGCCTCGGTGAAGCCGTAATGCGCCGGATCCAGCTCGGGGATGGCCGGCCGCTCGCTGCGCTTCAGCGGGTCGAGCTGGGCCCAGCGGTTGCCGAGGAAGCGGTAGGCGTTGATGAGCTGCAGCACCGCCACCTGTTTCTTGTCGGCCGCGGCGCCGGTCGGCGCGGCGCGCAGCGTGCCGAGCTTGGCGCGCTGGGCGAAGGAGGCCACCACCGGGGCGTGGGCGACGTCGCGGCCGCTGCCGATGCCGGCGCCGGGCAGGTTCTGCAGGCGGTCGAAGTAGTCGCGCCAGACGTCGGTGACGGACGCCGGGTTCTCAAGATAGGACTCGTAGAGCTCCTCGATGAAGGGCGCGTTGGCACCGAAGAGATAGGAGTTGCCGAGCATCTGCTTCATTACGCTCATGCTGTGACCTCGCGGGGGTTGGGGCGGGTGGCTGTCGTCGTCGGATAACTGCGGGCGGGGAGGAGGATCGCCCCTCCCCGTTCCCTGGGTGTCGTGCGCTCAGCGCTTGTCCATGGGCGGCACGTTGCGCTGCTCGGCGCCGGTGAACAGCTGGCGCGGGCGGCCGATCTTCTGCTCGGGATCGGAGATCATCTCGTTCCACTGGGCGATCCAGCCGACGGTGCGCGCCAGGGCGAAGATGCCGGTGAACAGCTGCGTCGGGATGCCGAGGGCGCGCTGCACGATGCCGGAGTAGAAGTCGACGTTCGGATAGAGCTTCTTGCTGACGAAATAATCGTCCTCCAGCGCGATCTTCTCCAGCGCGACGGCCAGCTTGAAGAGGCGGTCGTCGTGCAGCCCGAGCTCGTTGAGGACTTCATGGCAGGTCTCGCGCATCAGCTTGGCGCGCGGATCGAAGTTCTTGTAGACGCGATGGCCGAAGCCCATCAGCTTGAAGGAGTCGTTCTTGTCCTTGGCGCGCTTGATGTATTCGCCGACGCGGGAGACGTCGCCGATTTCCTCGAGCATCTGCAGGCAGGCCTCGTTGGCGCCGCCGTGGGCCGGGCCCCACAGGCAGGCGATGCCGGCCGAGATGCAGGCGAAGGGGTTGGCGCCGCTGGAGCCGGCCAGGCGCACCGTCGAGGTGGAGGCGTTCTGCTCGTGGTCGGCATGCAGGATGAGGATGCGGTCGAGGGCGCGCACCAGCACCGGGTTCGGCACGTAGTCCTCGCACGGGTTGCCGAACATCATGCGCATGAAGTTGGCGGTGTAGGAGAGGTCGTTGCGCGGATACATGAACGGCTCGCCGCGGCCGTACTTGTAGGCCATGGCGACGATGTTGGGCAGCTTGGCGATCAGGCGGTGCGCCGAGACGGTGCGATGGTATTCGTCGCTGATGTCCATGGCGTCGTGGTAGAAGGCGGAGAGCGCCCCGACCACGCCGACGAGCACGGCCATCGGGTGCGCATCGCGGCGGAAGCCGGAATAGAAGCGGATCAGCTGCTCGTGCACCATCGTGTGGCGCTTGATGATGGTGTCGAACTCCTCCTTCTCCCGGGCGTTCGGCAGCTCGCCCTTGAGGATCAGGAAGGCGACCTCGAGGAAGTCGCAGTTCTGCGCCAGCTGCTCGATGGGGTAGCCGCGATACAGCAGCACGCCGGCATCGCCGTCGATGTAGGTAATGGCCGACTTGCAGGCGGCGGTGGACATGAAGCCCGGATCGAAGGTGAACATCCCCGTCTTGGCGTAGAGCTGGCGGATGTCGATCACCTCCGGGCCGATCGAGCCGGAGTAGACCGGCAGGTCGATGTTCTTGCCGTCGACCGTGAGCGTAGCGTTGCGTTGAGTGTTCATCGTTGCATCCCCATCTGAAAATCGAAAAAACTCTCCCGTCATGCCTGGCGCAGCTGCGCGACGATGCCTTTCAGCCGCGGGTCGTCGGTCTCCCGGCGACCGCTCACCAGTTCCCACAAATCGTGGTCTTCCATCTCCAGCAGCCGCTCCAGCGCCGCCGCATCCTCGTCGCCGAGGCCGTCGCCGGCCTTCAGCCAGAAACGCTGGAAGACCAGGTCCAGTTCGAGCAGGGCCCGGCGGCAGTGCCAGCGCAGCCGCTGCTGCTGCCGGCCCTGATCGTCCGTCCGCTCAGACGGCACGCCTGACCATCGCATCCTTGATCTTGCCGATCGCCCGCGTCGGGTTGAGGCCCTTCGGGCAGACGTCGACGCAGTTCATGATGCTGTGGCAGCGGAACAGGCGGTACGGGTCCTCGAGGTTGTCGAGGCGCTCGCTGGTCGCCTGGTCGCGCGTGTCGGCGATGAAGCGGTAGGCCTGCAGCAGGCCGGCCGGGCCGACGAACTTGTCCGGGTTCCACCAGAACGACGGGCAGGAGGTCGAGCAGCAGGCGCAGAGGATGCACTCGTAGAGGCCGTTCAGCTCCTCGCGCTCCTCCGGCGTCTGCAGCCGCTCGGTCTCCGGCGGCGGGTCGTTGTTGATCAGGTACGGCCTGATCGAGTGGTACTGCTTGAAGAACTGCGTCATGTCGACGATCAGGTCGCGGATCACCGGCAGGCCGGGCAGCGGGCGCAGCACGACGGTTCCGCTCAGGTCCTTCAGGTCGGTCAGGCAGGCGAGGCCGTTGCGGCCGTTGATGTTCATCGCGTCGGAGCCGCAGACGCCTTCGCGGCAGGAACGGCGGAAGGACAGCGTGTCGTCCTTGGCCTTGAGCTTGACCATGGCATCGAGCAGCTTGCGGTCGGTGGCGTCCACCTCGACCGAGATGTCCTGCATCCAGGGCTTGCCGTCCTTGTCCGGGTCGTAGCGGTAGATCTTGAATTGCATGGTCCTTGTGGTCATCTTCCGGAGCTCCTCAGTACGCGCGCTTCTTCAGTTCGATGGTGTCGACGGTGAGCGGGGTCAGCTTCACCGACTTGTAGTCGAGGCGGTTGCCCTCCTTGAACCACAGGCTGTGCTTCAGCCAGTTGGCGTCGTCGCGGCCGTTGGGATGCTCGGGGGTGTCGGGCGCGTCGTCGCGGACGTGGGCGCCGCGCGACTCCTTGCGCGCCTCGGCCGAGATCATGGTGGCGACCGCCACCTCGATCAGGTTCTCCAGCTCCAGCGCCTCGATGCGGGCGGTGTTGAAGACCTTCGACTTGTCCTTGATCGCGACGCGCTGCACGTCCTGCTGCACCTCGAGGATCTTCGTGACGCCTTCCTTCAGCTTGTCGGCGAAGCGGAACACGCCGCAGTGGTTCTGCATGGTGCGCTGCATGGCCAGGCGCGACTCGTGCGCGTCGGCGCCGTCCTGCTGCGTGTCGAGGCGGTTGAGCCTCTCCAGCGTGCGCTCGATGGCCTCCTGCGGCAGCGCCTTGTGCGCCCGGGTGGACTTCTTCACGTCCTCGACGGCGGTCTCGCCGGCCGACTTGCCGAACACCAGCAGGTCGAGCAGCGAGTTGGTGCCGAGGCGGTTGGCGCCGTGCACCGAGGCGCAGGCGCACTCGCCGGCGGCGTAGAAGCCGGGCACGGCGACGCTCATGCTCGA
>CAJPFL010000286.1 GCA_905339315.1 Rhodocyclaceae bacterium | reverse complement strand
TGCCAGCGCATGGTGATCGGCGACTGCGCCACCGAGATCATCGGGAAGCCCAGCGCCGCGGCGCCGGCGGTGCCGGCGGCGGCCTTGCTCAGGAAGGAACGGCGGGACAGCTTCTTGTCTTCGGGCTTGTTGTCGTTGCTCATGTCTTTCTCCTCTGTGTGTGTGATTGGAAACGGGGGCTGCCGCCCCTCTGTTCTTCTGCACGGACAGTTTGAACCTAAACTATCGGGCTGGCCATAGGCCGGAACCTAGGGATAACCCCTACTTGGCCTGTTGCTTCAGCAGGAATGTCAGGACGGGAGGCGTGACCAGCGTCGTCAGAATGACCATGATGACGATGATGGAAAACATCGACTCGCTCAGCACGCCGAGCTTCTGCCCGGCGACGGCGAAGATCAGGCCGACCTCGCCGCGCGGCACCATGCCCCAGCCGACGACCCAGGGACTGCTGTCGCGCCCGGCGGCGAAGCCGGCCGCCAGCTTGCCCGCCACCGCGGCGATAGTGATGCCGAGGGCGATGGCGACCAGCATCGGGTCGGCCAGGGTGCGCAGGTCGACCTGCATGCCGGTCAGGACGAAGAACACCGGCACGAAGAAATAGCCGATCGGCTCGATCATGGATTCGTGCTGGTGATGGGCGTGCTTCTCCATCAGCGCGCGCAGCGCGTGCCCGGCCTCGCCCGCCGGCAGCAGCGGAGCGGCTTCCTGCACGATGCGCGGCGTCTCGAAGTGCCTGAGGAACACCGGCTCGAACAGCAGCCCGGCGGCGAAGGCGCCGATGATGGGCGCCAGCCCGATGAGGTGCGCCAGCCAGGCGAGGAACAGCCCGGTCGCCAGCACCTGGGCGAAGAGCATGCTGGGACCGGCGTCGAGGCGCGCCAGCCAGCGGCTGGAGTGCGGCGCGATCAGGCGGCCGATCCAGATCGAGCCGCCGAGGAAGAGGCCCGCCTCGGCGATGATCCACGCCGTGCCGCCGAGGCTGACTTTCCCCGACTGCACCAGGCCGGAGACCACGGCGAGGATCACCAGCCCGAGCACGTCGTCGATCACCGCCGCGCCGAGCACGATGCGCGCCTCGCGCGAATCGAGTTTGCCGAGGTCGCGGAAGACGCGGCCGGTGATGCCGACCGAGGTCGCCGCCAGGGTGGCGCCGAGGAACAGGTAGGCGTTCTGCGACTGCCCCGGCAGCAGCAGCGGCCCGACCAGGAAGGTGCCGAGCGCGAAGGGCGCGGCGATGCCGATGGCCGCCACCGCCGTGGCGCGGCCGCCGACGCGCACCAGCTCGCCGAGGCGCGTCTCCAGGCCGATCTGCAGCAGCAGCACGATCACGCCCAGCTCGGCGATGAAGGCGATGATGGGGTCTTTCGCGACGCTGTCGAAGTAATGAAAGCCGAACAGCGAAAGGTTGCCGAGCGCCACGCCGAGCAGCAGCTCGCCCAGCACGGCGGGAAAGCCGAGCTTCTGCGCCAGCGGCGCGAACAGCCGCGCCGCAATCAGGATCAGGGCGAGCCAGACGAGGTTCTCGCCGACGACGCCGCCGCCGGCGGCCAGGGCGCTCGCAGGCAGCAGCAACAGCAGCAGCGCGGCACGCATCATTCGGCGGGGCGGATCGGGCGGGCGACGGTGATGAAGGAGACGGTGCGCGGGTTGCGCAGGTCGGCATGCACCGCCTCCACCACCGGCGGGTTGACCGGGCGCTCGGCCTGCCAGCGGATGAGGAAGCTGGCGCCCGAGCCGCCGGCGGATTCGGCGCGCTCGATGAACAGTTCCAGCGTGCCCAGCGGCGGCAGGCTGCGGGGCTTCGGCACGAAGTCGCGCAGCAGCCTGCCCTGAGAGTCGTGGTAGCGCGCCGAGAGGATGCGGATCGGCCGCGCCGGGTCGGTGTTGCGGATGCTCACCAGGGCGGAGAGCGCCGTCTTGTCGGGCTGGTTGCGGCTGCCGAGGTCGCCGTGCCAGAGGTCGGAATAGATGGGCAGGTAGAGCGTCTGGCCGGCCGAGGCCGGCGGCGCTTCCTGCGCCATCGCGGCAGCGGCACAGGCGGCGAGCAGGAGGGCGGCAAAAGCGCGTCGTAGCGTGTCGGTCATCGTCATGGCGCTCCGGGCAGGCAACGTGAAAAGCATAGCAGATTGCCGCGCGCGGCCGGCATCACTCCCGCGGCCCGGCATCGCGGTAGCGCTCGCGCAGCGACTCGTAGCGCCGCCCGCGCGCCTCCTCGACGTCGTGCAGCACGCGGCGCAGCGGCACGTCGAGCCGCAGCAGCATCTGCGCCGCCAGCATCAGGCTGCCCTCGATGACTTCCGGCACCACTTCGGTGGCGCCGGCGCGCTTCAGCTCCCCGAGGTGGGTATCGTCGGCCGCGCGCACGATGACCGGCAGGTCGGGCCGGCGGCTGCGCACGATGCCCAGCACCTTCAGGGCCGAGGGCACGTCCGGCGAGGTGACAACGACGATGCGCGCCCGCTCGAGGCCGGCGGCGAGCAGCACCTCGCGCCGCTCGGCGTTGCCGAACACCACGTTCTCGCCCGCCGTCAGCGCCTGCTGCACGCGGTGGGCGTCCATGTCGAGGGCGATGAAGGGGATCTTCTCCTTGTAAAGGAAGCGGGCGACGCTCTGGCCGGTGCGGCCGTAGCCGCAGATGATGGCGTGGTCCCGGATGCTGAAGGCGTGCGCCGCCACCTCCTGCAGGGCGGCCGAATGCCGCAGCCACTCGTCCTGCGACAGCTTGGTGCTCCAGTGCCGCGCCCGCTCGATGACGAAGGGTGCCGCCAGCATCGACAGCAGCATGCCGGCCAGCGAGGGCTGCACCACCTCCGGCGCGAGCAGGCCGTTGGCGCTCGCCAGGGTCAGCAGCACGAAGCCGAACTCGCCGGCCTGCGCCAGCTGCGCGGCGGTGCGGAAGGCGACCGCGGTGTCGGCGCCGGACAGGCGCGTGACGACCAGCATCAGCAGGCCCTTGCCGGCCACCAGGCCGAGCAGCACGAGGGCCACCCACTCGATGCGCTGCCAGACGACGACGAGGTCGAGCTGGGCGCCGATGGTGATGAAGAACAGGCCGAGCAGCACGTCGCGGAAGGGGCGGATGTCGGCCTCCCCCTGGGGGCGGTACATGGTCTCGGAGATCAGCATGCCGCCGAGGAAGGCGCCAAGCGTCAGCGACAGGCCGGCCCAGTCGGTAAGGAAGGCCAGCGCGGTGGTGATCCACAGCACGTTGAGCATGAACAGCTCGGTCGACTTGCGCCGCACGACGAAGTCGAACCAGCGGCGGATCAGCGGACGGCCGGCGACGATCACCAGCAGCAGCACCGCCAGGGTCTGCGCCAGCGCCGTGGCCAGCGCCGCGGCGAGGCGCGAAGTGTCGGTCAGGGCGGGGATCAGGATCAGCATGAACACCACCATCAGGTCCTGGAACAGCAGCACGCTCATGGTGCGCCGCCCGGAGGCCGAGTGCAGGTCGAGCTTTTCCGCCAGCAGGCGGCCGACGATGGCGGTCGACGACATGGCGAAGACGGCGCCCAGCGCCAGGCTCCCCTGCCAGGGAATGCCGCCGAAATGGGCGATGGACATGGTCGCCAGGACCGTGGCCAGCACCTGGGCGCCGCCCAGGCCGAACACCTTCCAGCGCATGGAGACCAGCCGCGGCAGGGAAAACTCGAGGCCGATGGAGAACATCAGGAAGACCACGCCGAACTCGGCCAGCTGCCGGGTCTGCTCGCTCTCGTGCAGCCAGCCCAGCGCATGCGGGCCGACGGCAATGCCGATGGCGAGGTAGGCCAGCATCGAGGGCAGGCGGGCGGCCTTCGCCAGCGCCACCATGAGGACGGCGGCGGTAAGCAGGATGAGAACGACGCGCAAGCCTTCGTGCATGGATGAGCCCGTCCCGGGTCGCTGCCCGGGCTACTGTCGACCTACAGTGGATTAATTCTGCGCCGCCGGTGCCGTCTGCACGACCTGCGCGGCGGCAACGCCATGCTTTTGCCGCTCGTGCGGATGCCAGCCGAGGATCAGCAGCAGGGCGAAGAAGCCGGCGACGTAGCCGATCGGGATGTACCAGCCATGGCGCAGCCACTGGCCGACCGACTTGGCTTCGGGAAACAGGTTGGACAACGCCACCCCGGCCGAGGAGCCGAACCAGATCATCGAGCCGCCGAAGCCGACAGCGTAGGCGAGGAAGCCCCAGTCGTAGCCGCCCTGCTTCAGCGCCAGCGCGGTGAGCGGGATGTTGTCGAACACCGCCGAGATGAAGCCGAGCGCCAGCGTAGACGCCCACGAGGCCGGGGGCAGCTTCTCCACCGGCATCATCGAGGCGCAGATGACGAGGGCAAGGAGGAAGATCGAGCCCTTGGCCGCGTCGGGCAGCAGGCTCCACTCGGGCTTCCTCAGCGGTACGGCGAGCAGCAGTGCCACCCACACCGCCACGCCGAGCGCCGGGAACTGGTCGCCGACCTCGGGGAACTTCAGGTTCATGGTGACGTTGGTGGCAATGGCGGCGACGAGGATGAAGCCGACGATGCCGACGCGCGCCCAGTCGACATGGTGCGCCGCCTGCAGGTTGCGCACGATGGGCTGGTGCCTGTTCTGCTGCAGGGCGGCCGGGATGCCGAACACCACCATCGCCACCGCCGCGGCGACATAGGCCTCGACCACGTCGAACGGGCTGACGCCGGCGATCCACATCATGGTGGTGGTGGTGTCGCCGACGACGCTGCCGGCGCCGCCGGCGTTCGACGCCGCGACGATGGCGGCGAGATAGCCGATATGCACCTTGCGCTTGAAGACGCTGGCCGCGACGGTGCCGCCGATCAGCGCCGCGGCGATGTTGTCGAGGAAGCCGGAGAGCACGAAGATGATGACCAGCAGGACGAAGGGCCCCTTCCAGCCTTCCGGCAGCAGCTTCGGCAGCACTTCGGGCACGCCGCTGTCCTCGAAATGCCGCGCCAGCAGGGCGAAGCCGACCAGCAGGCAGAGCAGGTTCACGATCAGCACCCACTCGTGCGCCAGGTGCAGGCCGAAGCCGGCCAGCCCGGGGCCGGCCTTGAAGCCGGTAAACACGCTCTTGTAGGCGGCGATCACCGCCATTCCGGCCAGTGCCACCTTCAGCACGTGATGGTGGAACAGGGCGACGCCGATCAGCGTCGCCGCAAACAGGATGAAGTCGACCGGGATGCCGAACACGGCGGGTCCGTCCGCCGCCCGGGCGAGCGGCGCAGCCAGCATCAGGGCGCCGGCGAGGAGCGGGCGAAGGCCAGGGCCACGGTATACAGGATTCATTGCGGTCTCCGGGAGCAGCCGCGAATTTTAGCATCAGGACGCGCGCTTTCGCCGGAAATCCGGCGGCTATTTGCCGCAAGGCCCCGAGACTCGTCAGATCTGCGGCAAACAATGGGATAATCCTGCCGATCGCCTTATCGAAGGAATCCGCACCATGCGCAAAGCCCTCGTCCCGGTGGACGGCTCGCCCAACTCGGACCGCGCCGTAAGCCACGTCGTCATGCTGGCCGAGATCAATCCCGCTCTCGAAGTCGTGCTGCTCAACGTCCAGCCGGAGATCGACGACTGGCAGGTGCGCCGCTTCCTGAAGAAGGAGGAGGTCGAGGCCATGGAGGAAAGCCGCGGCGGCGACGCCCTGCAGTCGGCGCGCGCCCTGCTCGGCGCCGCCAAGGTCAATTTTGTGCCGCAGGTGCTGATCGGCCCGGTCGCCGAAACCATCGCCAGGATCGCGCTCGAGCAGAACTGTGACGGCATCGTCATGGGCACGCGCGGCCTCGGCGCCGTGGCCGGCGCCCTGCTCGGCTCGGTCGCCTCGCAGGTCGTCCATCTTTCCGACGTGCCCGTCACGCTGGTCAAGTAACCGTCTCTCTCCGCAGGCGGGGAGTTCATGCTGGTCTGGTTCAGTCTCATCATCTGCATCGCCGCCATCGGCTTCGCCGGCGCGCGGCTGTCGCGCTACGGCGACGTCATCGCCGAGAAGACCGGCATCGGCGGCACATGGGTCGGACTGATCCTGCTCGCCACCGTCACCTCGCTGCCGGAACTGGTCTCGGGCATCTCGGCGGTGACGATCGCCGGCGTGCCCGACATCGCCGTCGGCGACGTGCTCGGCAGCTGCGTCTTCAACCTCGCCATCCTTGTCATCGTCGACTTCCTGCACCCGAAGGAATCCCTCTACAGCCGCGCCAGCCGCGGCCACATCCTCTCCGCCGGCTTCGGCATCCTGCTGCTCGGCACGGTCGCCTTCTCGCTGCTGCTGGCGCGGCGCGGGGAGACGCTCGCCATCGGCCACATCGGCGCCTACACCCCGCTGATCGTGACGATCTACCTGCTGGCCATGCGCACGCTGTACCAGTACGAGCGGCGCGAAGTCGCCGAGTTCGTCGAGGACGTGGCGGAGCGCTATCCGCACATCAGCCTGAGGCGCGCCGCCATCGGCTACGCGCTGGCGGCCGCCGTCACCGTCGCCGCCGGCATCTGGCTGCCCTTCGTCGGCGCCGCCATCGCGCGCGAGATGGGCTGGCACGACTCCTTCGTCGGCACCCTGCTCGTCGCCGCCGCCACCTCCGCCCCCGAGGTCGCCGTCTCCGTCGCCGCCGTGCGCATGGGCGCGATCGACATGGCGGTGGCCAACCTGCTCGGCAGCAACCTCTTCGACATCCTCATCCTCGCCATCGACGACCTGTTCTACGTCGACGGCCCCCTGCTGGCGAGCGTCTCGCAGGCGCATGCCCTGTCAGCCGTCTCCGCCATCATGATGACCAGCATGGCCGTCGTCGGCCTGTTCTACCGGCCGGCCGGCCCGCTCTGGCGCAGCGTCAGCTGGATCAGCGTGTTCATGCTGGCGCTCTACCTGCTCAACAGCTATATCCTGTTCCTCCATGGCGCCTGAACATACCCGCCATCCCGACAGCACGCCGGACTGGCACACCCTGCGCATCGACGCGACCCTGCAGGCGCTGCACGCCGATGCGCAGGGACTGACTTCCGCCGAGGCCGCCGCGCGCCTGGCGCGGCACGGCCCGAACGCCCTGCCGGAAGGCCGCAGCCGTTCCGTCGCGCGCATGCTGCTCGACCAGTTCTCGGATTTCATGATCCTGGTGCTGATCGCCGCGGCGGTGGTCTCCGGCATCGTCGGCGAGCCTTCGGACACCATCGCCATCATCGTCATCGTGCTGCTGAATGCCGTCATCGGCTTCGTCCAGGAATGGCGCGCCGAGCGCGCCATGGCGGCGCTGCGCCTGATGGCGGCGCCCTCGGCCCGCGTGCGCCGCGACGGCGCCGTGGCGACCCTGCCCGCCGACGGGCTGGTGCCCGGCGACGTCGTGCTGCTGGAGGCCGGCAACGTCGTGCCGGCCGACCTGCGCCTGCTCGAGGCGGCGCAGCTGCGCGTCGCCGAGGCGGCGCTCACCGGGGAGTCGCAGCCGGTCGAAAAGCGCACGGAGGCCCTCGCCGAGGCGCGGCTGGCGCTCGGCGACCGTGGCAACATGGCCTGGAAGGGCACGCTGGTCGCCAACGGCCGCGGCACGGGGGTGGTGGTCGCCACCGGGCTCGCCACCGAGCTGGGGCGCATCGCGCGGCTGCTCGACAGCGCGGAGGAAGTGAAGACGCCGCTGCAGAAGCGCCTGGCACGCTTCGGCGCACGGCTGGCCTGGGCGGTGCTGGCGATCTGCGCCATCGTCTTTGCCGCCGGCCTGCTGCGCGGCGAGCCGCCGGTATTGATGTTCCTCACCGCCGTCAGCCTCGCCGTGGCGGCGATCCCCGAGGCGCTGCCGGCGGTGGTGGCGATCTCGCTGGCGCTGGGCGCCTCGAAGATGGTCAGGCAGAACGCGCTGATCCGGCGCCTGCCGGCGGTGGAAACGCTCGGCTCGATCACCTACATCTGCTCGGACAAGACCGGCACGCTGACGCAGAACCGCATGCGGGCGGAAACCTTCTGGGTGGACGGCGGGGACGAGCGGGTCGAGCCCTGGCCCAGCCTGCTGCGCGCGCTCGCGCTGGTGACCGATGCCGCCCCTGCGGCCGACGGCAGCCTCGTCGGCGACCCGACCGAAGTGGCGCTGCTGGAAGCGGCGATTGCGCGCGGCGCCGACCGCGCGGCGCTCGAAAGTCAGTTCCCGCGGCACGGCGAACTGCCCTTCGACGCCGAGCGCAAGCGCATGGCGACGGTGCATGCAGATGGAGAAAGACACCTGGCTTGCGTCAAGGGCGCGCCGGAATCCGTGCTGGAACGCTGCCCCTGGCAGCTCACCGCACGCGGCCCCGTGCCCTTCGACGCCGCCGGGGCGCTGGCGCAGGCCGACCGCCTGGCGGCGCGGGGGCTGCGCGTGCTGGCCTTCGCCGAACGCCGCTTCGAGACGCCGCCGGCGGACATGGCGGAGGCGGAGAGCGACCTCACCTTCCTCGGCCTGGTCGGCCTGATGGACCCACCGCGCGACGAGGCGGCCCAGGCCGTCGACGAATGCCAGGCGGCCGGCATCGTGCCGGTGATGATCACCGGCGACCATCCGGCCACGGCGCGCGCCATCGCCGAGCGGCTCGGCATCCTCGACCAGGGCGGCCGCGTCGTCAGCGGCGTCGAGCTGGCGGCACTTTCCGACGCCGACTTCGCGGCGCAGGTGAAGGACATCCGCGTCTATGCCCGCGTCGATCCCGAGCAGAAGATCCGCATCGTCCAGGCGCTGCAGGCGGCCGGCGAGTTCGCCGCCATGACCGGGGACGGCGTGAACGACGCGCCGGCGCTGAAGCGCGCCGACATCGGCGTGGCGATGGGACGCGGCGGCACCGACGTCGCCCGCGAGGCGGCGCACATGGTGCTGCTCGACGACAACTTCGCCTCGATCGTGCATGCGGTGCGCGAGGGGCGGCGCATCTTCGACAACATCCGCAAGTTCATCAAGTACACGATGACCAGCAACTCGGGCGAGATCTGGACCATCTTCCTCGCCCCCTTCCTCGGCCTGCCGATCCCGCTGCTGCCGATCCACATCCTCTGGATCAACCTCGTCACCGACGGCCTGCCGGGACTTGCGCTGGCCGCCGAGCCGGCCGAGCGCAACGTCATGCAGCGGCCGCCGCGGCGGCCCGACGAGAGCATCTTCGCCCACGGCATGTGGCAGCACATGGTCTGGGTCGGCCTGACCATGGGCGCGGTGTGCCTGCTGCTGCAGGCCTGGTCCATCAACCACAGCGGCGCCCATTGGCAGACGATGGTGTTCACCGTGCTCTGCCTGTCGCAGCTCGGCCATGCGCTCGCCATCCGCTCCGAGCGCGATTCCACCTTCCGCCTCGGCTTCTGGTCCAACCCGATTCTCATGGCGACGGTGCTGTTCACCCTCGGCCTGCAGCTGGCGACGATCTACGTGCCGGCGCTGAACCCGGTCTTCAAGACCGCGCCGCTCGACTGGGACGAGCTGGCGATCTGCCTGATCCTGTCGGCCGTGGTGTTCTTCGCCGTCGAGGCGGAAAAGTGGTTCGTGCGGCACGGCCTGCTGTATGCGACGGGTAAGATGCAGGTACCGATTCCAGACCGAAAGGAGAAGCCATGACTGACAAGCCAATTGCAGCGCCCGGCGAACCGATGATCTCCTGCGACGCCTGCCGCAAGGAGGTGCCGCTGAGTGCCGCCTTCACGCCAGAGGGCGCCGAATACATCGGGCATTTCTGCGGCATCGAGTGCTACCAGGCATTCGTCGCCGAGGCGAAGCGGCGCGAAGCCGCCGGCCCGGCCGGCAAGCCCTGAGCGGGCGGCACAACGACAACGGGAGGCTCCCCATGCAGCTCATGCTCATCGTCGGCATCGTCTTCGCCATCGGCGCGGTGCTGTTCGCCCTGCAGAACAACGTGCCGGTGACGGTCACCTTCGCCCTCTGGCGCTTCGACAGCACCCTGGCGGTGGTTCTGCTGCTTGCGCTGGGCCTCGGCGCCCTGATCGCGGCGCTGGTGTCGACGCCGACGGTGATCCGCGGCCAGTGGGGCGGTGCGCGGCTGCGCCGCCAGGTCGCCGGCCTCGAAGAAGAGAAGGCCCGGCTCGGGCAGCGCCTCGCCGCGCTCGAAGCCGAGGCGGCGCGCCTGCGGCCGCCCGCCCTCGCCGAGGCGAAGCCCTATGCCGAGCTGCGCGAGATGCTGACCGGCGAAAAGCCGCCCGCGCCGCCCCCGGAAAAAGCCCCATGAACACCCACTACGAAGTCGTCATCGTCGGCGCCGGCAGCGCCGGGCTGGCCGCGCTGCGCGAGGTGAAAAAGCGCACGCAGGATTTCCTGCTGGTCAACGACGGCCCCTGGGGCACCACTTGCGCCCGCGTCGGCTGCATGCCCTCGAAGGTGCTGATCGAGGCCGCCAACGCCTATCACCGGCGCGGCGCCTTCGAGGAATTCGGCATCCGCGGCGCCGGCGCTCTCTCGGTAGACCTGCCCGCCGTGCTGCGCCGCGTGCGGCGCCTGCGCGACGGCTTCGTCAAGGGCACCCTGCAGGCGACCGACGGGCTCGGCGAGCGCGCCGTCAGCGGCCGCGCCCGCCTGCTCGGCCCCGGCCGCCTGGAAGTCAACGGCCGCGAGATTTCCGCCCGCGCCATCGTCCTCGCCACCGGCTCAAGCCCGGTGGTGCCGCCGGCCTGGCGCAGTCTGGGCGAGCGGCTCCTCACCACCGACACCCTGTTCGAACTGGAATCGCTGCCGCCGCGCATCGCCGTGGTCGGCCTCGGCGCCATCGGCGTCGAGATGGCGCAGGCGCTGGCCCGGCTCGGCATCGCGGTCAGCGCCTTCGGCCGCGGCCACCTCGGCGGCCTCTCCGACGCAAAAGTCAGTGCCGCCGCCACGGCGCTGCTCGGCGGCGAATTCGCCCTGCACCTCGGCGCCGAGGCGGAAGTGACTGCCGCAGACGGCGCGATCCGCGTGCGCGCCGGCGACGCCGAAGCGACGGTGGACGCCGTGCTCGCCGCGCTCGGCCGCCGGCCCAACCTCGCCGGCCTCGGCCTGGAAACGCTCGGCGTCACACTGGACGCACGCGGCATGCCGCCGTTCGACCCGAACACGCAGCAGGTGGCGGACCAGCCGCTGTTCCTCGCCGGCGACGCCAACGGCGCGCGGGCGCTGCTGCACGAGGCCGCCGACGAGGGCCACATCGCCGGGCTCAACGCCGTGCGCGTTGCCAACGGCGAGAAGCCCGCCTGCTACGCGCGGCGCACGCCGCTCGCCATCGTCTTCTCCGAGCCCAACATCGCCGTCGCCGGCCGCCGCCACGCCGATCTGGCGGACACGCCGATCATCGAAGGCGAGGTCGATTTCGCACGCCAGGGCCGCGCCCGCGCCGGCCAGCGCAACCACGGCCTGATGCGCCTCTACGCCGAACCGGAAACGGGCAAGCTGCTCGGCGCCGAGATGTGCGCGCCGGCGGCCGAACACATGGCGCACCTGCTGGCGCTGGCCCTCGACCGCGGCATGACGGTGCGCGAACTCCTGCGCCTGCCCTTCTACCACCCGGTGCTGGAGGAAGGCCTGCGCAGCGCGCTGCGCGAGCTGGCGGCGCAATTGCCCGCCGCCGGCGAGTCGGACCTGAATTCCTGCGGCAGCTTCGAGGGGATCGGCGCCGAGGCGCTGGAGTAGACGAAACGCATTGCACGGGAGAGCCGAGATGGAAAAACTTGACTGCATCCTGATCGCCACCGACCTGTCCCCGTACGCCGGCCGCGCCGAAACGCGCGCCGCCATGCTGGCGCAGGCGCTCGGCGCCGGCAAGCTGGTCCTCATGCACGTCGTGCCGCGCCTGCCGCTGGAGGCGCTCACCAACATCCTCGAACGCACGCCGCTGGAGACCGAGCAGCAGCTGCTCGACGCGGCCTACGCGGAATTGAAGGAGCGGGCGGAGCGGCTCGGCGCGAAGCACGGCATCGCCACCGGAACCGCCGTGCGCATCGGCCGCCCGCACGTCGAAATCGCCGAGGAGGCCGAGGCGCTCGACGCCGGGCTGGTGGTGGTCGGCGGCTATGGCGCCCACCTGGTGCGCGAGCTGTTCCTCGGCGCCACCGCCGAGAAGGTGCTGCGCAAGAGCCGGCGCCCGGTGCTGGTGGTCAAGCAGGAGCCGCTCTCGCCCTACAAGCGCCTGCTGGTGCCGGTGGACTTCTCGCCC
>CAJPFL010000285.1 GCA_905339315.1 Rhodocyclaceae bacterium | reverse complement strand
CCCTGCCATGCCCCCGTTTTTCCAGGCCAGCAGCCCGGCCGAAACGGCACCGACCGCTGCGCCCTCGGTCGGCGTGAAGATGCCGGAGTAGATGCCGCCGATTACCGTGACGAAGATAGCGACAACCGGCCATACCGCGCGCAACGCAAGCAGGCGCTCCGGCCAGGGCATCGGCGGCACTCGGCCGGCAGATCCGGGCACCACACGCACGTAGATGCCGATGACCAGCATGTAGCCAAGTGCCGCCAGGATGCCGGGAACGAAGGCAGCGGCAAACAGCTTGGCGATGTTCTGCTCAGCCAGGATGGCGTAGATGACGAGCACGATCGAGGGCGGGATGAGGATGCCGAGCGTGCCGCCGGCGGCCAGCGCCCCGGTGGCCAGCGCGCCGGAATAGCCGGCGCGGCGCAGTTCCGGCAGCGCTACCTGGCCCATCGTCGCCGCGGTGGCAAGCGAGGAGCCGCAGATCGAGCCGAAACCGGCACAGGCGCCGATGGCGGCCATGCCGACGCCTCCCTTGCGATGGCCTAGGAAGGCCTCGGCTGCCTTGAACAGCGCCTGCGACATGCCGCCCAGGGCGGCGAATTGCCCCATCAGCAGGAATAGCGGCACGATTGACAGGGAATGGCTGGAGAACGTGCTGTAAGCCATGGCCTTCATCTGGTTGAGCAGCGGCGCGGCGCTGCCGTAGACCAGCCAGGAACCAACCAGGCCCAATGCCAGCATCGACAGGCCGATCGGCACGCGCAGGAAAATCAGCAACAACAGGACCGGGAACGACCAGGCCGCCAGGGCGAGCGGTTCCATCAATGTCCTCCCTCGGCCGTCGTGAAACCGTCCTGCACTGCCGCCAGGCCCAGGGTTTCGAGCAGGCGCCAAAAATACACCACGCAGCCAAGCAGCGCCGGCAGCATCGATGCCGCGTAGCCCCACCACACCGGCATTTGCAGGATGAAGGACACTTCGCCATTGCTGCGGTATTCCAGCATGGCAACGCCCATGCGCCATACCAGCAGCAGCCACACCGCCAGCATGAGGGCATCGGTCGCCACCTTCAGGAAACGCTGCAGCGGCGCCGGATAGCTGTTCCAGAACATGCCGACGTCGGCATGGCTGCGCCGCAGGTGGCACCAGGGCAGGAAGCAGAACACGGCGAGCGCCGTGCCAGCCTCGACGAGTTCGAAGTCTCCCGGAACGGGGCCGAGACCAAATGCACTGAGGGAACGGCCGGCAATGCTCGAAACGCTGACGACCGCAACCAGGCTCAGGACGAAGCCGCCGAACCAGGCCATGACACGGCTCACGTCGTAGATGAGCTTACCCATAAGTCGATACCAGCCTCACGGCGTGGCAACCCAAGGGTCGCCACGCCGCAAGGTCAAAGGAAACGGCCTTACTTCTTGGCGTGTTTGGCGATGAGGGCTTCGGCTTCGGCGGCCAGCTTCGGACCGTCGATGCCCTTGGCCGCCACTTCCTTGTACCAGATGCCGCGCACGGCTGCTGCGGTACGCCGCCAGGTCTGGGTTTCGACGGCGTCGAGCATGATGATGCGGTTGCCGGCTTTCTGCGCTATACCCAGGCCAACCTTGTCGCCCTCGTCCATGGCGCGGCCGAACATGGCTGCGGTATTGGCACCGCTGTTGGCGTCGATGACCATCTTCAGGTCGGCCGGCAGCTTGTCGTAGGCACTCTTGTTCATCGCCACCACGAAAGTCTGGGTATACAGGCCCTGCTCGCCGGCGAAGCCGGTGTGGTTCTTGACGAGCTGCTGCACCTTCAGCGCCGGGGTGACTTCCCAGGGAATGGTGGTGGCGCTGATGACGCCCTTCGAAAGAGCCTCGCTGACGGCGGGAACCGGCATGCCGACGGGCGTTGCACCGAGCTGCTCGAGCATGATGTTGACGATGCGCGAGCCGCCGCGCACTTTCATGCCCTTCATGTCATCGAGCTTGGTAACCGGGTCCTTGCTGTGGATCAGGCCGGGGCCGTGCAAATGCACCGCGATGACCTTGACGTCCTTGAATTCGTCCATTGCGTGCTTTTCGACGAATTCCTGGAAGGCGCGCGAAGACGGCTCGGCCAGTCCGCTGCTGAACGGCAGCTCAAACGCCTCGGTCTTCGGGAAGCGGCCCGGCGTGTAGCCGAGCACGGTCCACACGATGTCGGCGACGCCGTCCTTGGCCTGGTCATACAATTCGGGCGGCTTGCCACCGAGCTGCATGCTCGGGAAGTGCTGCACCTTGATGCGCCCGCCGCTCTCCTTCTCGACCTTCTGCGCCCAGGGCACGATGGCTTTCGAGGGAATCGTCGCCTGCGGCGGCAGGAACTGGTGGAAACGCAGCGTCACGTCCGC
>CAJPFL010000284.1 GCA_905339315.1 Rhodocyclaceae bacterium | reverse complement strand
AACAGGGCCGTGAAACGACTCCGCGCCAATGATAGTGCGGATACCCGTGCGAAAGTAGGTCATCGTCAGACTATCCAAAAAAAAGCCCGGCTTCCAGCGAAGCCGGGCTTTTTTATCGGGTGAATGCCTTCGGGTATCATCGTGACAACATCCCTGGAATGAGCCTCATGGATTGGCTGGCTACAACCCGCGAAGCATTTGCCCTCCTATTCTCCGGAGATGCCGAACTCTGGCAGGTCATCTTCATCTCGCTCAGGGTTTCGCTGCTGGCAATGCTGATTGCGGCCCCGCCTGCCATTGCCTTTGGTTATTTTCTGGCCACCGCTTCATTTCGGGGCCGCCGGACGATGATCGTTCTTACTCAGGGCCTGCTTGCCTCCCCGACCGTGGTGGTCGGACTGATTCTTTATCTCCTGCTATCGCGCCAGGGGATTTTCGGCTCCCTCAAGTTGCTGTTCACCCAGGAGGCCATGATCATTGGCCAGGTATTGATTGCGTTGCCGGTGCTCGTGGCATTCACAATTTCTGCCGTTCAGGGGGTGGATCCACGCGCCCGCGAAACCGCGATCAGCTTGGGGGCCTCGCGCTTTCGCTCGGCATGGACAACCCTGCTGGAAGTCCGCTTCGGCGTCATGGCCGCGGTATTCAATGCCTTTGGACGAATCATTTCCGAAATCGGCTGCTCGCTCATGGTCGGCGGCAACATCGCCGGTGTCACGCGCAACATACCGACAGCAATCGCCCTGGAAACAAGCAAGGGTGAGTTTGCCCAAGGCATCGCCCTCGGCTTCGTGCTCCTCGTGGTAGCCCTCAGTGTCAATTTCGCATTGGCCTTTGCTCAGGGCGAGGGGGGCATGAAGTGAACAATTCATTGCTTGTGCTTGAGGGGATTCGCAAGTCATTCGGCGCGCGCCGCATACTCGATATAGCGCGGGTCGAACTGGCTGCTGGCGAGAGTTATGTGCTGACGGGTGAAAATGGCTCGGGGAAGACGACGCTCCTGCGCGTCCTGGCGGGACTGGAAGCCGCGGAGGCTGGCGCTTGCAGGTACGAGGGCAGGCCTTTCGACCTCCACGCCTATCCAAAATGGCTGCGGCATGAGGTGGTCTATGTTCACCAGCATCCGTATCTGTTCCGGGGCAGCATTGTCGACAACATCTCGTATGGCCTGAAGGCACGCGGCATGGCAGCAACCGCATGTCAGCCGTTGGTGCGTGAAGCGATTGCCTGGGCAGGCGTAGGCAATCTGCTCGACGTGCCGCCACAGAGCTTGTCAGGCGGGGAAAAGCAGCGGGTGGCGCTGGCGCGCGCCCGCGTTCTCCATCCGCGCCTATTCCTGCTGGATGAGCCGACAGCGAATCTGGATGCCGAGGCGCGACAGCAAACCATGGAACTCATACGGGATCTGTGCGATGCAAACAGCACGGTCCTGCTGGCGTGCCACGATCGCGAAATCATAGAGCTTCCGCATATGCAGCGCCTGCACATGGAAAACGGGAGTATCGATGCCCAGGGCAGCAATGCGGCCGCCGGGTGACATGAAGGCGATATTGGCGCTCGGCCTGCTGTTCCTGTGCATTCCGTCGAGGGCGGACGTGTTTGTCCGGGACGACATCATCAGCGACCCTGCTCCCGGCCAGGCTACGGTCTGCCATGGCAACGGCTGCATCAGCCTGGCTCATGTAAGACTGGGGCCGGAGCAGTGGCAGGAATTGCGGGATTTGTTCCAGCCTCTGGCGCGGAATGCTGAGGAGGAGCGCGACAGGCTGCGCCGAGCGATTGCCCTCATGGAGAAATTCACGGGTGCCGTCATCGGCACCTGGCGTGACAAGGGAGGCACATTCAACGGTGGAGAAGGGCAGATGGACTGCATCGACGAATCCATCAACACCACTCTGTATCTGACGATGTTCCAGAAGTACGGCCTGATGCGCTTGCATCGCGTCGAGGATCGGGCCACGCGCGGTTGGTTCCTTGCAGGATGGCCGCATACGACGGCAGTGATCGGTGAAGTGGCGCCTTCGCCCGGCGCGGAGAGTGGCAGGCTGTGGGCCGTCGACTCCTGGTTCCTCGACAACGGTGAGCCACCCTTCATTCTGCCGCTGGCAACCTGGAAATCCGGCTGGGAACCAATCCGGTAAAATACCAAGCCATGAAGACGACTTTTCTGGAGTTCGAGCAGCCGATTGCCGAACTGGAGGCGAAGATCGAGGAACTGCGCTATGTGCAGGACGACTCGGCTGTCGATATTTCCGAGGAAATCGGCCGGCTGGAAGCCAAGAGCCAGTCGCTGACCAAGGATATCTACGCCAAGCTGACGCCTTGGCAGATTGCCCAGGTGGCGCGACATCCCCAGCGGCCTTATACGCTCGATTATATCCAGCACATTTTCACCGATTTCGAGGAGTTGCACGGTGACCGCGCCTTTGCCGACGATCATGCCATCGTAGGCGGCCTTGCTCGCTTCAACGGCCAGTCGGTGATGGTGATCGGACACCAGAAGGGCCGGGACACCAAGGAAAAAATCCAACGCAATTTCGGCATGCCGCGCCCAGAGGGTTACCGCAAGGCACTGCGCCTGATGCGCCTTGCCGAGAAATTCGCCATCCCGGTGATCACCTTCGTCGACACGCCCGGTGCCTATCCCGGGATCGATGCGGAGGAGCGCGGCCAGTCCGAGGCCATCGGCCGCAACCTGTACGTCATGGCCGAACTGAAAGTGCCGCTCATCTGCACGGTGATCGGCGAGGGCGGCTCGGGCGGAGCCCTGGCCATCGCCGTCGGCGATGTCACCATGATGCTGCAATATGCCACCTATTCGGTGATCTCGCCGGAAGGCTGCGCTTCGATTCTCTGGAAGAGCGCCGAGAAGGCGCCGGAGGCCGCCGAGACAATGGGCATTACCGCAACGCGACTGAAGACGCTTGGCCTGGTTGACCGCGTCGTCAACGAACCATTGGGCGGCGCCCACCGCGACCACCGCGCCATGGCGCAGGCGCTGAAGAAGGCCCTGCAGGATGCCTTGCGCCAGGTGTCCGACCTTTCCCCCGCCGAGCTTGTCGAGCAGCGTTTCGAGCGCGTGCTCGCTTATGGCAAGTACAAGGAACAGCAGCCCGCCCGCTGAGCCGGCCGCGCGGGTCGCCGCTTGCCTGGAGCGGCATGTCCGGCAGGGCGAACGCCTGGTCGCTGCCCTCTCGGGCGGCATCGATTCGGTTGTGCTGCTGCACCTGCTGCATGATCTTTCCCGCCATCATGGTTTCCAACTGTCAGCCGTTCATGTGAATCACGGGCTCAGTCCGCACGCCGACGACTGGCAGGCGTTCTGCCGCAGACTGTGCCTGTCGCTCGGCGTTCCGCTCGCGGTAGCGCATGTCGAAGTGCAGGATGTCGCCGCCGCCGGGCTGGAAGCGGCGGCGCGCCAGGCACGCTACGCGGCTTTCGAGGGAGTGGATGCGGACTGGCTTGTCCTTGCGCACCAGCGCGACGACCAGGCCGAGACGCTGCTCTTCAACCTGCTGCGCGGCGCCGGATTGGCGGGTGCTGCCGCCATGCCCGTCGTGCGCGGTTTTCCGGGCCGCCCGGGGCCGCGCATCCTGCGCCCGCTGCTTGGGGCATCGCGGGCCGATGTCGAGCGCTACGCGGATGAGCGGCATCTTGCCTGGATCGAGGACGAGAGCAACCTGGATGTCCGGCATGCGCGCAATTTCCTGCGTCGCAGCATCCTGCCGCAGTTGCGAGAGCGCTTTCCCGGCTGCGATGCCACCCTGGCGCGGGCCGCGGCGCATTTCGCCGAGGGCGATGCGCTGCTGTCGCAGTTGGCCGAGATCGACGCCCGCACGGCGCTGCGCGAAGGGCGCATCCTGGTTGCCGAACTGGGCCGGCTCGACGAGGCACGGGCGCGCAACCTGCTGCGCCATGTATTGAAACGCGCCGGCGTTGCGATGCCGGACAGCGCGCGCCTGCAAGAGGCAGTGCGCCAGGTCTGCCACGCCGCTGCTGACCGCCAGCTGGGCATCGACCTGGGCCAATGCTTGTTGCACCGCTATCGCGGCGAGTTGTGGCTGACACCGAAACCATATGCGTCTGTCGCGATCAACTGGCATGGGGAGGATACTCTCGCCTGGGGCCACGGCACCTTGCGCTTCGACCGCACGCGGGACGACGGCATCTGCATCGCACGGCTGCAAGGCAAGGCGGTGAGGATCCTCCCGCGTCAGGGTGGCGAGCGCTTCCGGCCCGACGCGCGGCGGCCGCGGCGGGAACTGAAGAAGCTGTTGCAGGAGAATGGCGTTCCGCCCTGGCAGCGCGAGCGCCTGCCGCTGCTGTGGTGCGGCGAGGAACTGGTCTGGGTGCCCGGCATCGGCATCGACTGCGCCTGGCAGTGCCGGAAAGGCGAGGCGGGCCTGCTGCCAGTCTGGATGCAGCAATAAAAGTCAGTCTGCGCAGGACGGCGATTCAGCGGTTGCCGGACAGAAGTTGCGCGAGCTCCACTGCTGATTTGACGCCCATCTTCTCGAAAATGCGCGCGCGGTGCACTTCGACGGTGCGCATGGCGATATTGAGTTCGTCGGCGATGACCTTGTTGTACTTGCCGGCAAGAATGCGCTCCATCACCTCGCGCTCGCGCGGCGTGAGCTGATTCAGCCGTGCGGCGGCAACGGCGGCGATCGGGCCGGGCGCCTTGCGCGATGCATCGAATTGCATGGCGCGGATGACGCGGTCTACCAGTTCATTGTCATTGAAGGGCTTCTCGACGAAATCGAAGGCGCCCTTCTTCACGGCGGCCACGGCGAGCGGTATGTCGCCGTGGCCGCTCAGGAAAATCACAGGCAGCCGCGAGCCGCGCTCGACCAGCAGGTCGAAGAGCTGCAGGCCGCTCATGCCGCCCATGCGCACGTCGAGCACCAGGCAGCCGCGCAGGTC
>CAJPFL010000283.1 GCA_905339315.1 Rhodocyclaceae bacterium | reverse complement strand
TCGCGGCCGTTGCCGGACTGCTTGTAGCCGCCGAAGGGGGCCAGCGCGTTGAAGGCGCCGCCGTTGATGTCCACCTGGCCGGTGCGCAGGCGGCGGGCGAAGGCGATGGCGCGCTCGTCGCTGCCGGCCCACACCGCGCCGGCGAGGCCGTAGGGCGTGCCGTTGGCGATGCGCGCCGCCTCGTCCTCGCCCTGGTAGGTGACGATCGACAGCACCGGGCCGAAGATCTCCTCCTGCTCGATGGTGCTGCCCGGCTTGACGCGGCCGAACACCGTCGGCTGCACGTAGTAGCCCTTCGTCAATCCGGCCGGCGCGTCGGGGCCGCCGCAGAGCAGTTCGGCGCCCTCGGCGATGCCCTTGCGGATGAAGTCCCGCACGCGGTCGCGCTGAGCGGCGGAAATCACCGGGCCGAGCTTGCTCGTTTCGGCGAAGGGATCGCCGACAGTGAACTTGGCGGCCGATTCGGCGGCGAGCTTCGCCGCCTCGGCGTAGCGCGACTCGGGCACCAGCATGCGCGTGTGCGCCGTGCAGGTCTGGCCGGAGTTGAGAAAGCAGGCGTTCACCGTGCCGCGCACGGCGGCGGCGAGGTCGGCGTCGTCGAGGATCACCGCGGCTGACTTGCCGCCGAGTTCGAGGGCGACGCGCTTCACCGTCTGCGCGGCCAGTTCGGAAACGCGCTTGCCGGCGCGGGTCGAGCCGGTGAACGAGACCATGTCCGCCTCGGGGTGGGTGACCAGCGCCTCGCCGACCACCGGGCCGGTGCCGGTGACGAGGTTGAAGACGCCGGCCGGAAGGCCTGCCTCGTGGATGGCGTCGGCGAGGATGAAGGCGTTGAGCGGGGCGACTTCCGAGGGTTTCAGCACCACGGTGCAGCCGGCGGCCAGCGCCGGCGCGACTTTCGCGGCGATCTGGTGCAGCGGGTAGTTCCATGGCGTGATGGCGACGACGACGCCGACCGGCTCGCGCACGACCAGCGAATGGCCGACCTTCTCCTCGAAGGCGAAGTCGCCCAGCAGGCGCGCATACATGCCGAAGGTGCCGATGGGCGAGCCGGCCTGGATCATCGCAGAGAGCTTCAGCGGCATGCCGACCTCGCCGGCGATGGTGCGGGCGATGTCGTCGGCGCGAGCCTTGAGGCCCTCCTGGATCTTCTTCAGGAAGGCGGCGCGCTCGGCGACGGGCGTGGCGGCCCAGCCGTCGAAGGCGCGGCGGGCGGCGGTGACGGCGGCCTGCACGTCCGCGGCATCGCCTTCGGGGATGCGTCCCATCACCTCTTCGGTGGAGGCGCTGATGACGTCAAGGGTTTTCTTGCCGGATGCGGCCGTCCAGCGGCCGTCGATGTAGAGCTTGTCTCTGATCTGCATGGGGTCTCGAATGGGGAATGTT
>CAJPFL010000282.1 GCA_905339315.1 Rhodocyclaceae bacterium | reverse complement strand
CGCCTCGAGCCACGACTACCACCTCGACCGCTTCCTGTTCGAACTCTTTCCGCAGGGCACCGGCTTCGGCGACTACGCGCCGCCGCAGCTGCCGGCGGCGCTGCCGCTGGCGGCGGTGCAGGCGTTTTCCATCGACGATGCGGCGACCACCGAGATCGACGACGCCTTCTCGGTGACGCCAATGGAGGGCGGCGGCTGGCGCATCGGCATCCACATCGCCGCGCCGGGACTGGGCATCCGCCCGGAGTCGGCGCTGGGCGAAATCGCCCGCGCCCGCCTATCGACGGTGTACATGCCCGGCCGCAAGATCACCATGCTGCCGGAGGAGGTGGTCGAGCGCTTCACGCTGTCGGCCGGGCGCGACTGCCCGGCGATTTCGCTTTACCTCGAGGTGGGGCCGGACTATGCCGTGCGCGGCTCGCATTCCTGCGTCGAGCGCGTGCCGGTGGCGGCCAACCTGCGCCACCACGACATCGAGCCGGTGTTCAACGAGCAGACCCTGGCCGAGGGCGGACCGGAATTCGACTATCGCCGCGAGCTGACGCTGCTGTGGGAGTTCGCCACCGTGCTGGAGGCCGGCCGCGGCAAGCCCTCGGCCAACCCGCAGAACGTCGAGTACGGCTTTTACGTCGACTGGGCCGAGCCGGAGGGCCGCGTCGACATCGTCGAGCGCCGCCGCGGCTCGCCGCTCGACAAGCTGGTGGCCGAACTGATGATCGTCGCCAACGCCACCTGGGGCAAGCTGCTGGCCGAAGCGCAGGTGGCCGCCATCTACCGCGTGCAGGCCGCCGGCAAGGTGCGCATGACCACCGCCGCCCTCTCGCACGAGGGGCTGGGCGTCGACTGCTACGCCTGGTCGAGCTCGCCGCTGCGCCGCTACGTGGATCTGATCAACCAGTGGCAATTGCTGGCTCATCTTTCCGGCGAGGCACCGCCCTTCACGGCGCGCTCCGAGGCGCTGCTGTCGGCCATACGCGACTTCGAGATCACCTACGCCGCCTATGCCGAGTTCCAGCGTGGCATGGAGCGCTACTGGTGCCTGCGCTGGCTGCTGCAGGAGGGCGTCGCGGAAACCACGGCGCGCGTCGTGCGCGAGAGCCTGCTGCGGCTGGAGCGGCTGCCGCTGTTTCTGCGCTGCCCGTCCCTGCCGGCCTGCAATCCGCGCACGCGGGTCGGCGTCGCCGTTTCCGCCATCGACCTCCTGAGCGTCGAGGCGCACTGTCGTTATGTGGCGACACTGGGCGAGGCGGAGGATGCGCCGGACGTCGAAGACGAAGCGGTTCCGGAGTAGAATTCAAGGCCATGCCTGAGCGCGGTGCTGCTTCGCTTTCCCGAACCGTGGCCATGAGACTGGCCTGGCCGGCCTGGCTTTCCCGCATGAATCCTTCCCGCCGCGCCTTCACGCTGGCGCTGATCGCCTCGCTGGCAATCCATGCCGTGGCGCTGTCGATCCACTTCAAGCTGCCCGAGACCGTCAGGCGCGCCGCCAGCAGCACGCTCGAGGTCGTCCTCGTCAACGCCAAGAGCCTGCGCAAGCCGGACAAGGCCCAGGCGCGCGCCCAGGCCAACCTCGACGGCGGCGGCAACACCGACGACAACCGTCGCGCCAAGACGCCGCTGCCGCCT
>CAJPFL010000281.1 GCA_905339315.1 Rhodocyclaceae bacterium | reverse complement strand
AAGTTCGACGCGTTGCCCCTGAATGTAAGACGAAGTATTCCAGGCCAGCAGGTTGCGATCGGCTTCCAGCACGACATTTGAGACACCCGCACCGCCGATGGTGCCAACTTTCAGATCGCCGACGACCTGCCCGACGCGCACCTCGCCGGAAGTCGAGACTGCGTCGAGCTTGCCATCCTTGACGTTCACCAGCAGCGACTGCGCGGGTGTGCCGATCCCGGTGCCGGCGCTCAGCGTGACGTTATTGCCCCCGATAATCGGCAGGTCGCCGTTCTGGATAATTGAACCGGCCGAAGACACGCTGGTGTTGCCGTTGCGGTTGTTGATCGCCGCGTTCATCACGACGTTACCGATTGAGGAGACGCCAACATTGCCCTGGTCGAAGCCGATGTATTCGATGCCGATCGGGTAGTCGCCCCTGACGCTGTCGGTAATCGTGGTCTTGGTGCCGCGGGTGACGGTGTACTCCATGTAGTAGGTCGCATTCGCGCACAGCGTCCACCAGTTGCAGTCCTTCCAGCTGCGCCCCGGGGTTTTTACGCTTGAGGTCGTTTGCGTCTGCTGGCGCCCGCCCGTTATGGAGCTGGCTCCATATACCGCAGGACTGGAGGGGAAGTACGCGTTGCTGACGCTCGGTGTCGGCCAGACCTGCAGGAATTCCCCCTGCGAAAGAGGATCGTTGCTGCGCGTAATCGAATTGATCTTGTACCGGTCGAGCACAGGCGCGCTCGTGATGCCGAACCACCCGTTCTGGGAGTAGCGATAATAGTCCACCTTGACCTGGTCGTAGCCCACCGTCATCACGTAGCGCAGTCCGGCGGTCGGGTCATAGAAGTCGCCGCTGCGCGAGGCACCCGGGTTGCGCGTGAATGTTCTGGTCATGATGATCGGCGTGCCGCCATTCGGCTTGCCGTCATCATCGACGGAGTTGTCGGGTCTGATGCCCGCGATGTTGGTGATATTGATTTCGCCGCTGACGCCGCGGCCGGTGTCGAGCAGATTGACCCACAGCGGCAGGCTGGTCTCGTTGTCGACCTTGATCTGGCCGTAACCGTCCATGACGCGCAGTTTTCCGCCGTTGTTCTGATTGGTGTTGAATATCTGGCCGAACAGCTCGATGTAGCCGCCCTGCACGCGCACGCCGCCGAGCTCGAGGCGGTTTTCCCTGGCGTTGTAACGGACCGTGACTTTTTCCCAGTTGCCCTGCACGTTGCCGGTCAGGCCGGCTAACGTGGCGCCGCTGACATCGTAAAACTCGGCGCCGAGTGCGGCCTTCGCCGCTGGCGACAGCGCGTTGTAGTGGGCCTGTGCCTGCGCAAACGAACCGCTGCCAGCGCCGGGAATCGTGACGGTTGCACTCGCGGGTATGCGCACACCCCATTCAGGAATGCCGCTCTGGACGTTGCCGTTGATATTCAGGTAACGCGCGGCAATCAACACGCTGCCATTGGCGACGATGCCAGACCCTGCACTCTCCGGCGTGCGGTCGATGCGGGCGATGTTGCCGGGGAAAGCGAGATGGCTGTCTCCGGGACTGGTGGTCAGCGGCGCGCCAGCGGTGTGGAAGAACGTGTCGGTGTAGCTCTGCACGAAATCGCCATTGCGCGTCTTGATTTCCACATCGTCGGCGCGCACGTTCGCAGTCTCGGGCGGCAGGATCAGATTCCCCGCGCTGTCGCGTTTCTGCTCGAGTCGGATGCTGCCGGCGGCGCTGTCGATCTTCACCAGGCCGCGCAGGTTGCTGACATCGCCCTGCAGGATGATGTCCGGCGCCAGCGTTGGTACGTTGGCGGGTGTCTGGGCGATGTACAGCGGATCAAGCGGATCGTACTTGCTCTCGACCAGAATGCGCGGCTTGCCCGGCGTCACCGGATTGCCATTGGAATCAAACTCGCTTTCTGCAGTGAAGACCTTGAATGCAGCGCCGCCGGCCGCACCGTTGACGTTGTTGATCTGTGCATTGCCCTTGACGTCCACACTGTTGAAATACACCTTGCCGCCCTCGTCCGGCGGGATGGTCAGATTCTTCAGGATCAGGAAGTTCGGCCCGTTGTTGGTGATCTTGATCTCGGCATCTCCCGGCGCGTCAAGCATGCCGTTCCCGTGCAGTCTGTCGCCGCGCACATAGATGTTGCCCAACTGAGCGAGGGAATCGCTGATCGTCAGGAATTTTGCCACCGGCCCACCGGCCGCAACCGGGCTCAAATAATTTTGATCATTCGGATCGGTGATGGCGAGATTGGCCTGGACAGTGCTGATCTGGGTATCGAGGTTGCCGATCTGGCCGTCGAGCTGTGCGAGCTGCGTGTTGTTGCTGTTGATCGTCGCGGTGTTGCTATTGATCGTCGCGGTGTTGCTATTGATCGTCGCGGTATTGTTTGAAATCGTCGTGTTGTTGTTGCTGATCGTCGTGTTGTTGCTCGCAATCGTGGCGTTGTTCGCGTCGATCTTGCTCTGGAAGGTGGCGCGCGCCGGATCGGCTGCCGGCAGCGCATCCAGTTTCTGCTGCCATTGCGCATTGTCAGCGATCAGCGCTG
>CAJPFL010000280.1 GCA_905339315.1 Rhodocyclaceae bacterium | reverse complement strand
AAGGGCTGGATCGACGAGCTGGCCGACTTCGTCAAGAACGTCTACCTGATCGACGTCGCCGCGGTCGGCGCCTTCTACGCCGACTGGACGAAATACGGCGCCGGCGTCACCAACTACCTGTGCGTGCCCGACATCCCGATGGACACCAAGGGCACCCAGTTCGCCCTGCCCGGCGGCTACATCGCCGGCCGCGACCTGGCCGCCTTCAAGCCCATCAAGACCTTCAACGACGAGTATTGGGTGAAGGGCGTCGAGGAAAGCGCCAAGCACTCCTGGTACGAGGGTTCCAAGCCGCTGCATCCCTACAAGGGCGAGACCAAGCCGCAGTACACCGACTTCAAGGAAGACGGCAAGTACTCCTGGCTGAAGTCGCCGACCTTCTACGGCAAGCCGGCCCAGGTCGGGCCGCTGGCGCGCGTGCTGTGCATGCTCGCCGCCGGCCACGAGCCGACCAAGAAGTACGCCACCGCCGCGCTCGACACCGTCTCGGCGCTGGCCAAGACCAAGGTCGGCCTCGACGCCATGCATTCCACCATCGGCCGCCACGCCGCCCGCGCCGTTTCCTGCGCGGTGCAGGTGGACATGCTCGCCGACCAGTGGACGGCGCTGGTGAATAACATCGCCAAGGGCGACGTCGCCACCTTCAACAAGCCCGTCTTCCCGAAGGGCGAGATCATGGGCCAGGGCTATCACGAGGCGCCGCGCGGCGTGCTCTCGCACTGGGTCGTCATCGACGACGGCAAGATCAAGAACTACCAGTGCGTCGTGCCCTCGACCTGGAACGCCTGCCCGAGAAACGACAAGGACGAGCCGGGGCCGTACGAGGCGTCGATCGCCGACAACCCGATCGCCGATCCCGAGCGTCCCCTGGAGGTGCTGCGCACGGTGCACTCCTTCGACCCGTGCATCGCCTGCGCCATCCATGTCACCGACACGGAGAACGGCAGCGCGATCACCGTCAAAGCGAAGTAAAATCTATTCCCTCTCCCGCTGGCGGGAGAGGGAATTGCGCTTGGAGCCTCCTTGAAAATCGTCATCCTCGGCATCGGCAACACCATCCTCAGCGACGAGGGCGTCGGCGTGCATGCGGCCGAGGCCCTGCGCGCGGCCTATGCGCTGCCGGAGGACGTCGAGGTCATCGACGGCGGCACCGCCGGCATGGAGCTGCTCGACCCGCTTGCCGGCGTCGATCTCCTGCTGGTGCTCGACGCCGTCAAGGCGAAGCGCGCGCCCGGCACGGTGGTCTGCCTCACCGGCAGGGAAGTGCCGGTGTTCTTCCGCAGCAAGCTGTCGCCGCACCAGGTCAGCATCTGCGACGTGCTGGCGAGCCTCGAATTCGCCGGCGACCCGCCGAAGGACCTGGTGCTGATCGGCTGCGAACCGCTCAGCCTGGAACTCGGCACCGAGCTGACGCCGACCGTCGCGGAGAAAGTGCCGGAGATGGTCGCCACCGCCGTGGCGCAGCTCGCGGCGCGCGGCATCCACCTTTCGCCACGGCAGGCAACGGCCTAGGTCGGCTGAGATGTGCCTGGCCATCCCTTCGCGCGTCCTCGAAGTCGACGACCTGATGGCGGTGGTCGACAGCGCCGGCGAACGGCGCAAGGTCAGCCTGATCCTCATGCACGAGGACGTCGCCGTCGGTGACTACGTGCTCATCCAGCACGGCCAGTTCGCCTTCGAGCGCGTCGACGCCGAACGCGCCCGCGAGTCCCTGGCGCTGATGGAGGAAATCTTCGCCCAGGGCCCCGCCGATGTCCGCGCCTGGTAGCACAGTGCGCATCCACGCCGAAGACCCCTCGCCCCTCCTCGAAGCCGCCTTCCGCCGCATCCAGGCGGAGACCATGGCCGACGTGCCGATCCTCAACCCGGCGCTCACCGTCGAAGCCGTCGGCTTCACCCGCTGGCAGGATCACTGGCTCGGCATCGTCATCACGCCCTGGTTCATGAACCTGGTGCTGGTGCCGGGCGCGGCCGAATCGTGGCAGAGCGTGGCGCCGGGCCTGCGCCTGTTCCGCAACTTCCCCTCGGGCGATTTCGCCTTCCTCGGCAGCAATGAGCCCGAAGTCGGCGAGTTCCAGTCCTGCTCGCTGTTCTCGCCGATGGGCCAGTTCGCCGACCAGGACGGCGCCCGCGAGGTCGCCCTTGCCGCGCTCGAAGCCCTGCAGGCTGAACCCGTCGCGGCGGCGCCTGCACCAGGCAAGGACGCCTTCGAAGACCCCAAACAGGCCGCCCTCGAACGGCCGATGAGCAAGCGCGAATTCCTCGGCTCGGTGTTCCGGCGATCCTGATAAACGCCGTTCGGCCTGAGTAGCCGGCGCAGCCGGCGTATCGAAGGCCCCGGCCGGGTTCAAACCGCCACCGCCTCCCCCCAGTAGTGGTAGGACGCGATCCTCGGCCCGGGGATGTACATCGATTCCACCTGCGCGTCGAAGCCGGCTTCCTTCAGGATGGCCGGGATGTCGCGGCCGAGGTGGCAGCCGCCCGAGAATTTTCCCCACACCGGCTGGATGCGCGCCTGCCACTTGCGCACGCTCTCGTCCGGCGCGCGGCCATGCTCGGAGAACAGCAGCCGCCCGCCGGGCCTGAGCACGCGGCGCAGTTCGCGCAGCGCCAGCACCGGGTCGGGGATGGTGCACAGCGTGTAGGTGCTGACCACCGTGTCGAAGACGTGGTCCGCCAGCGGCAGGCGCTCGGCGCCGATGCCGACGAGCTCCACCGGAATGCCCGCCGCGCGGCTGCGCTTCATCGCCAGATGGTGCATGGTGAGCGACGGCTCGACGCCGACCAGTTCCTGGACGCGGCCGGCGTCGTAGAAGGGCAGGTTGAGCCCGGTGCCGAGGCCGATCTCGAGCACGCGCCCCTGCGCCTGCGGGATCACCTTCATGCGCTGCCGGCTCACCGACTTCATGCCGCAGGCGAAATCGATCAGCCAGGGCAGCATGTTGCGCTCGTACCAGTTGCCGTGTGACATCGGAATCCTTATCCCTATTCGTCGCCAGCGCGCAGTATAGCCGCCGCCGTCTGCGGTAAAGTGCCGGAACGCGCAACGGAAAAGGGGAGGGCGGCGGGATGGACGAGCAAGGTTCCGTCAGGATCGAAGCGCTGCGGCGCAATCTGCTGCTGGCGCTGCTGGCCGTCGCCGTCGTCTGCGCCTGGCTCAGGCCGCTCGACGACCTGGCCGGCGCCCAGGCGCAGGCCGGCTTCAAGCGCGCCGTGGCGAGCTTCGCCACGGCGCGGGCGCTGAATGCCGTGATCTCCGTCGTCCAGGGCACCGAGCTCTCCGTGCAGCCGCTCGGCGTCGGCGTCACCCTCACGCCCGGCCAGATGCTCGACCCGCTGAACGACCTGGTCGAGCGCTTCTCCGACCTCATGCTCGCGGCGAGCGTCGCCTTCGGCGTGCAGCTGCTGCTGCTCGAGATGGGCGCGCACTGGGGCATGTCGCTGGCGCTGACGCTGGTCGCCCTCGCCTGGGCCTGGCCCTACATCAAGCGCAAACAGTCGCCGGCGCTGCTTACGCGCGTGCTGGTCGCCCTGCTGCTGGTGCGCTTCATCGTGCCGGCGGCCGGCATGGCGAGCGACGTCGTCTACCGCGGCTTCATGCAGGCACAGTACGCCGCCGGCCAGCAGGGCATCGAGCAGGCCTCGCAGGCCATCGGCGCGCTCGCCCCCGCCGACGGCGCTGCCGACAAGAAATGGTGGCAGCTCGACAGGCACATCAAGCAGCTCGGCGACACCATCGACAAGACTGTCGAGCACGCCATCCGCCTCATCGTCGTCTTCCTGCTGCAGACCCTGATCCTGCCCCTCCTCGTGTTCTGGATCCTCCTGCGCAGCGGGCGGATGCTGACGGCGGCGGGGGCGGGGAATTAGCGAAGCGGGATCAGGCGGATCGGGAAAAGTCAGTCGCCGGGATACGGCGATGACTAATTGTGAGTAGGAACTAACGACCAGAAGCAGTCAGTTGCCTTCGTCCGTCTGATCAGCTTAGCGGAAATTACAAAGGCAACACTGATCTGAAAGCTGCCCGACGATTAGCGGCGTGTTCGTACATTGGACGGATAAATGCACTTACCATTGATGCTCATGACTCTATGAACTGAATACATGAGCTTGTACTACGAAACGTTTTTTTCAGATGCTCTCCGAAGCGGTCTGCCTGAATCGACAGGTGCAGACCTCGCGGCCACTGCTTTCCTCGATGGCAAGCCCGATCGGAACGGCAAAAGCAAGATCACTGCGACAGAACGCCATGCGGCATTCTGGTCTGCCAGCTTTCTCCAAGGGTTACCGAAAGAAGCCTGGACGCAGGAGTCTCTCGTTCTTGCGCTCGCACATTATCTTAGACAAGACCACTTTGCTTTCCCTGCCATCGTTTCACACGTCGCAACCCTGGCGCCGGAAGCGGTTCAGCGTGCAGCCCGCTATGCCGGGCTGGTGCTGCGACAAGACTCACCACGCTGGAAAGAAGTCGCGGCACTAGCCGATACGCATCCGGCGAACTTCGGGGAGTACGTTCAGATATTCGGCATTCTCAGGCAAGCCCATGAAGTGCGCGTTGCGGAAGTCGCGCAAACGCGTCAGCCATTGACAAACCTGACGCCACTTGAACTGCTCGCTTATGCCAGCCTGTATGCCTTCGAGCATTTAATCCCAGGGCTGTTGGAAGGAGCGCAAGTACCAGGGGAGCCCAATGTCGAGGAGACCTGGAGCGCCATTGAGGACATCATGGCTTGGAAGCTGGCCACCTGCGACCCAGCCAGCCTTAGATTGAACAACAGCACGATCGGTACTTCGCTGGGCACACACCTCTCGCCATTCCTATTCCCATCTCGGGAGGGGCCACCTCCTAGGAACGATTTGTATAGTGCCTTCTCGACGCTGGTCGACGCTCAGGTGGAATTGAATAGCTTTGTCATCCGCTCCGCTGAGGCATTCTGCTACGACGACACCGTCCGTTTCTTCATGCTGGGCGAGCGGCTGGAGATCGTCGAGAAAGATGCCACGGGTATAGCAGACTGGCATCGTGATGGTGACAAGCTAACACGCCTGCACCAATACTGGCTGTATCGCGGCATGGCGGTGCTTATGAAGTCCCCCGATACGCTAGCCCTGGTCGGCCCTGAGCACCTTGAGGCAAACCTGCAGGCTTTCGCAAAGGCCATGGGCACTTGGCAGCAGTTGCAGGAAGTCTATGGCCTCGCCGAGCATGTTCAAACCGAGGCGGGCTCCAAGGTAGACGTCTTCAGGTCCTTGCTGGCAATCGAACTGATGACGGCTTTCTTCATCGAGGAGTTCCTACTCCCTTACCAGGAATACCTGAGGCAGTTTGGGCACCCCTGGCTAGCACTTGGGTGCTTGGCCTTTAGCGGCCTAACACATGTTGAGATGCAAAATCGGTTGCCGATCACTTGGTCAGACAAAACAGCCAAGATCGCCAAAATCAAACCGTGGACCGTAAGCACAGATTACCCACATGGCCAGGAACGGGCGGCAGAGGCCATCCTCGATTTCTGGACTTGTGACTGGATCGCACTTGCCGACCAACTGCACCGGGGTGATGCAGGCCTGCGACCCCGGTTGCATGAACGGCCGATGCTGAAGATGGGTCGCCATCTGTTCCAGTTGCCATGGATGGTTGCGGTGCAGAACAACGCCACGGCAGCGATCAACAACCTACGCCGCCTGGGCGCACGCAGAGGGGATGCTCGTGATGAAACACGGCGCATCGAACAGCGACTGGCAGCATTGTTCGCTCAACGCGGATTCCAGGTGCTCGTGAGCCATGAGTTGCCGTCTCTGTCAGCGGACGCCCCCAATGGGGAAGAAATCGATTTGCTTTGTGCGCGCGATGGGCGACTGCTCGTGCTGGAGATCAAATCCACCTATCTGCGCCGGTCTGTGAAAGAGTCGTGGACGCACCGCCATGTGACGCTGCGCAAGGCTGGGCTGCAATTGCATAGGAAGGTGACAGTGGTTCGTCGCGCGCTTGAACACGGAGGATCGCTTCGGCAGGCGCTGGCCTTGGAAGCGGACTGCATGCCAGAGATTGCTGCGTGGATCGTCGACACGTCCATCGAATGCGACCACCAGCGTTTCCACGGTTTCCTGAAGGTGTCGCTGGAAGAGGTTCTGATTGCGTTGCGTGACGATCGACACTGGCTGAACGATCCGGATGGTCTTTTTCAAACCGGGAAAGCGAGCAGCAAGTCCTTGGTGTGTGATTCAGATCGTGCGGCTTTCACTTCACTTTACCCAGGTGGATTTTCAGCCAAGCGTTTTGTTGAGGCTATAGAGTCCGCTGCCGTTTGGAATGTTAATGACGGAAAGTCTGCCCAGTAGACTTGGTTACCTGCCCTTCATCTGCTAACAGACCGAACGGCTGGAACGGGTCGAGAGCTCCCCTCCGCCGTCCCCCAGCAACTGACTTTCCCCAGCCTCACGAACTCAGCGCTCGCAGATCGGCGAGCAGGGCGTCGACGCTTTCCGGCTGGGTGTCCCAGGCGCACATGAGGCGCGCGCCGCCGGCGGCGATGAAGGTGTAGAAGCGCCAGCCGCGATCGCGCAGGCCCTGCTGCACGCTGTCCGGCAGGGCGACGAAGACGCCGTTGGCCTCGACCGGGAAGAGCAGCCGGGCGCCGGGGATGGCGGCGAGGCCGGCCGCCAGCCGCTGCGCCATGGCGTTGGCATCGGCGGCGTGGCGCAGCCAGGCGCCGCCTTCGAGCAGGCCCAGCCAGGGCGCGGAGAGGAAGCGCATCTTCGAGGCGAGCTGGCCGGCCTGCTTGCAGCGCCAGGCGAAGTCCTCGGAAAGCCTGCGGTCGAAGAAGACCACGGCCTCGCCCACCGGCAGGCCCATCTTGGTGCCGCCGAAGCAGAGCACGTCGACGCCGGCGCGCCAGGTGATCTCGGCCGGGGCGGCGCCGAGCGCGGCGGCGGCGTTGCAGAAGCGGGCGCCGTCCATGTGCACGCGCAGCCCGTGGGCGTGCGCCAGTTCGGCGATGGCCGCCACCTCGGCGGGGCGATAGACGGTGCCGACCTCGGTGGCCTGGGTCAGCGTCACCACGCGCGGCTTGGGGAAGTGGATGTCGCTGCGGCGCAGGATCGTCTCGCGCACGGCCTCGGGCGTGAGCTTGCCGCCCTCGCCGCGGACGGTGAGTAGCTTGGAGCCGTTGGAAAAGAATTCCGGCCCGCCGCATTCGTCCGTCTCGACGTGCGCCAGCTCGTGGCAGATCACGCTGTGGTAGCTCTGGCAGAGCGAGGCCAGCGCCAGCGAATTGGCGGCGGTGCCGTTGAAGACGAAGTAGACGTCGCAGTCGGTCTCGAACAGCGCGCGCAGGCGGTCGGAGACGCGCCGCGTCCAGTCGTCCTCGCCGTAGCCGGGGGCATCGCCGGCATTGGCGTCGAGGAGGGCCTGCAGGGCTTCGGGGCAGATGCCCGCGCAGTTGTCGCTGGCGAATTGCTGCATGGGGCCTCCGTTCGGAAATCGATGCGGGAAACGCCGCAAACATACCGCAAACCCCCGGCTGTTGGTAAAGTGCTGCGAGACGACCGAATCCGCCGCGCCATGACCACCCTCGACAACCTGCTGAAGCTCGTCGGCACCCCGCGCGACGGGGCGCTGCTGCGCTTTTCGCTCGGCAACGAATACCTCAAGGCGGGGGAGGCGGCGCAGGCGGCGGCGCATTTCCGCGCGGCGGTGGAGAAGGACCCGAAATACTCCGCGGCGTGGAAGCTGCTCGGCAAGGCGCTGGCCGAGGCGGGGCAGGCGGCGGAGGCGCTGGCGGCCTACCGCGAGGGCATCGCCGTGGCGGAAGCGAAGGGCGACATCCAGGCGGCGAAGGAGATGAAGGTCTTCGCGCGGCGCCTGGAGCGCGAGACGCCGTCCCGCGGCGACTGACTTTCGGCTACTTGATCCGCGAGGTCGTGCTGAGGGTCTTTCCCGCCACCATGAAATGCCCGCCGCCGCGGTGGTGCAGGGTGCGCGGCGCCTTCGCCTTCGGATCGACCCAGGCCTTCACCACTTCCAGCACGAAGAAGTTGTAGCGGTTCATCAGGCGCGTGTCGACCACCTTGCACTCCAGGCTGGCGTAGCACTCGTCGATGAGCGGTGCGCCGACCATTTCGGCCGGACGCGGCGTCAGGCCGAACTTCGCGAACTTGTCCACCTTGCGGCCGGAGCAGGTGCCGGCGCCGACCACCTTGTCGAGCAGCTTGGCGGTGGGGATGTTGAGCACGCATTCCTTCGTCGCCACCAGCGCGTCGAAGCTGTGGTTGCGGCCGCTGATCAGGCAGCCCACCAGCGGCGGCTCGAACTCCATCATGCAGTGCCAGGACTGCGCCATGACGTTCGCCTTGCCCTTGCGGGCGGTGGTGACCAGCAGCACCGGCCCCGGCTCGAGCAGGCCGTAGACGCGGGAGAGGGGCAGGGCGCGTTTCTTCA